>JAGLDW010001544.1 GCA_023145395.1 Lentisphaeria bacterium
ACCTACAAAGGCAACATGAGCGACTCCACGGTTTTTCGGCAAGTCGTCGGGCGCATCAAACGTAAGCGTCTCGCGAACCCCATGGCGAAATTCACCACCTCCGTCGCCACTTGTCGCGATAGCTCGGAGGATTGGGGGTGGGCTCGTCCGGGGCCTTCGCTTTCTCGGCCAGGAATGTGCTCTGGTCCCCATTGGTGATCCTGATCTTGCCGGCGAGTCGGCCGTCTTGGCGTAGCCTGGCGCTGCCGGATCCTGAGACCGGATCGAATTCCCACGCCCCTTCCCATGTGAACGAGATTCCAGTCTTGGTCGGCTTGCAGTTGACGTGGGCGACCAGCGCCAGCATTCGAAGCCGATCGGCATATCCAGTGAGCGAAATCATCGCCGTGCCGACAAGATCAAGGCGATCGCTGCCCCATTGCGAAGTGTCAACTATTCGCCACCAGCCGTCGTATTCGGGCGGTATCTCTTTGCCCTCCATCTCAGAACTCCCCTGCCTCAGTTTGCGCGACGTGCAAAGATGCGAGCGGCGATCGAGTGCGTTGCTGCCTGTGCGCTGCCATGTGTTCGTCTGCCATCGTTTGCCTCCCGAGGATCCAACGCCTGGACCGAACCGGCTCAGTCCAGCCTTGGCAGCCGCGCCTCGGGGCGCCCCTCAATCCACGTGGGCGGGAGGAGTTGCTCCAGTTCGTCCTCCGGCAACGAGGGCAGCCGATCCAGGACGTCCTTGAGGTAGGCCCATGCGTTGATGCGGTTTGCCCAACACGATCCGAGCAGCGTCATCAGGACGGCGGCAGTTTGGCCGCCGGTTTCGCTCCCCAGGAACATCCAGTTTTTGCGTCCTATGGCGACGCGACGTATGGCACGCTCCGCCGCGTTATTGTCGATGGGCAGCCGGGGGTCTTCGGTATAGCGGGTCAGCTGTTGCCGGTTGTCCATGATGTAGTGAGTCGCCCTGTGCATGGGCGATTGTGGACGGAACTCCCGAGACTGAAGGAGATCGAAGACGACATCGAGCTGGTTCATGCTCTGGGTCTGGCGGATCTCAAGGCGCTCGGCATCCGTAGCTTCGCGGATCGCCTTCTCGATGCGGTAGAGATGAGCGATCTCCAGAAGGACTCCCGTTGCGAAGGCCGGCTCCACCTTTTTGGCCTTCTCCACGTAACGCCTGGCGTGGCTCCAGCATGACAGCAACCGGCCGCAGTCCACGTTGGCATACCCAGGGTAGTCGTCGCACATCAACGCCCCAGTGTAGCCCGCGAAGAATTTCTTCGGTGCTTCTTGTTTGCGATTCAGGCTGAAACTGAAATGAACCAAGGGCGGCCCGGCGCCTGATACGGCAATCCAGAAACGTGTTTGCTTTGTCTTGCCCGCGCCGGGATCGAGCATACTCACCGGTGTGTCGTCGTGATGGACCACTCCGCTGGCAAGAATCCGTTCTGCGGTCAGCTCCCAGAGCCCATTGAGCCCAGCGCCCATTGCCCTGAGCCAGCCAGCCATGGTCTTGCGACTGATGTGCACACCTTGGCGCAGGAGGATGCGCTCTTGACGATACAGCGGCTGATGATCATCGAATTTCGACACAGCCACGTGTGTCAGCATCCCCGTGTCAGCCAGACACCGGGCAACAACCGTGGGTGGAAGGGCGGCAGTGAACACGCCATTCTCTTCCGCGCCCATGGGACTCCCATATTTCTCACGTCGGTAAACATTGACCCGCAGCGTCTCTGGAATGTACTCCAGCTTCTCGCTGTCCTCGTAACCGATGAACGGCCGCGCTTTTCCCGTGGTCGGGCAGAGCTTCTCATCTTCTGGGGCCGGGACAATGATCTCATGGCGTGGCAGATGGTCTGGCAGCGGGCGACGACCATTGCGCTTGGACTTGGGTTTGACGGCCCTTGGTATCTCTGCAGGCGGCGCCTCAGGGGGGGTGGCTTCGCCGTCTGAGTCCAGTATCAGCCCTTCCATGAGCAACTGGTTGACATCAAGCTTCTCGCTCCGGCGGCCGTAAAGACGACGAAGCAAATCCGCCATCTGCTGCTGCATTTGCTCGATAGTGCCCTGCTGACGTTTGAGTTGGCGGTCCAGTTCCGCAATGGTTTCGTCCCGCTTCTGGACCTCTTCTCGCAGTTTAATCAGGGCCGCTGCCATGCCCATGGACCCTACCAGAAATCCAAAATGCCGTCCCCCTATAATCATAAAAATCCGACACTATTTCCGGTAGCGAGGCAATCGTCGCAGATCGTTGCCAACTATTCCCTCCAGCATTAGATTTAGATCGGCCCGATCCATCTGCTCTTGATCCTTGAGACGGTACCGGCCTCGCTCAAGTCGCTTGAACCAAATAGCGAATCCATCTCCGTCCCAGTACAGCAGCTTCACCATTGTCCGGCGCCGATTCACAAATACGAAGTAGTCACCCCGCATCGGATCGCGATGAAGTTCGTGCTCCACCATCGCTGCCAGCCGGTCAAAAGATCGACGCATGTCGCATGCGCCGCGATACAGGAAGATCCGTTGGCTCGCCCCGATCGCTAGGCTCATCGCAGCGCCGCCACCACATCGCGCAGCAACCCCGCATCAAAACCGGGCTCCACCTCCACGTGGCTCCCCTCTGCCATCACCACTACGCGGATCATCGGCGCCGGCACTGCCAACTTCACCTGCCGGAATCCCGTGCCGTGCACCGCCTCCCGCAGCAGACGCTTGTGCCGGTAAAAACTGTGCTCGGCCACCCCCTGCGATCGGCAGAAGTCCGTGACCGTTTGCTCGCCGGCTTCCTGTTGCTCAATAAGATTACCCCACGCCTCCTCGCTCAGCTTTCTCCGCTTCCTCATGACGTCCTCCTTTGGTAGGTTCGATCATGAGATTACCGGAGAGCGACGCACGCCGTACAGATGGGCGCGGCCAGACGCTTAC
>JAGLDW010001545.1 GCA_023145395.1 Lentisphaeria bacterium
AGCCACTCTGCGGACAGGGACCTGTCTCGATACAATTGCTTTCTCTGTTCCCATTCGCGTCCATTTGTGTTTATTCGTGGTTCTTGTCCCTTCCAATGCCCCTTCTGGGTCTTTGCTTTGCGGAGTTCGCAGGGCACGGCTCGCCGGGAGTCTCGCCCTCCAGGATTTTTGGTTTTGCCTTTCGGAATGTCGTGGGCGCGCTGGCACACTCGATTTGGAGCATGTAGGCTTGCGGCTGGTGCCGTGTGGACGGCGGATTAGCACCGAAACAGGAAAATGGGGATCGCACGATGCACATTCCGAAATGGGCGTTTTTCTTTGACTTCCACACCATGCCGGCCAACCCCGATGTGGGGAAGGACTTCGACATGGACGCCATCACAGACTGGTTCCAGGACTGCGGGGTGGATTTTGTCGCCTTCCCCGCTCGCTGCAACCTCGGCACCGCCTACTACCCGACGAAACTCGGCATCCCGCATCCATCCATGGAGCGCGATCTCTATGGGGACCTGGTCAAAGCCTGCCATGCCAAGGGCATCGCCATCTCCGCCTACATCAATATCGGCCTGAGCCACGAAGAGGCCTATCGACACCGCGAGTGGACCACCCTGCGCGCCGACGGACACATGTACGCCGAGCCCTTTGGAGACTCCTTCTTCCGCCAGATGTGCTACAACACTGGCTATGCCGAACACGTCGCGGGCATGGTCAGGGAAGTGGCCGAATGGTACGACGTGGACGGCTTTTTCTTCGATTGCTTCCATACGCAGCCCTGCATCGGCGCCGAATGCATGGAGAAGATGAAGGCGGAGGGAGTGGACCATACCGACTCCGTGCAGCTGAACGACTTCAACTACCGCAAGATGCTCGCCATGGCCAAGCGCCTGTCCGAGACGGCGCGTTCGGTCAAGCCCGACATGCTGCTGTACTTCAATGGTATCGACTACCGCGCGCAGGCGGAGCTTGGCAGCTATCTGGAACTGGAGTGTCTGCCTCAGGGCGGCTGGGGCTACGAGTTGCTGCCCATGGTCTCCCGCTACATGCGCACTCTGGGAAAACCCATCCTCAATATGACCGGACGCTTCCAGCGCAGCTGGGGGGATTTTGGCGGAGTCCGCACTGCCCCAAGCGTCGAATACGACTGCATCTACGGCATCGCCAATGGCGTGCCACCCAACATTGGCGACCATTTCCATCCCCGCGGCGATCTCAACCGCGCCGTGATGAAGATGGACAAGGAGGTCTACTCCGCCCTCCAGCCCCTCCAGCCTTGGATCGAGGGTGCCACTCCCGTTGTCGAGATGGCCAATATCGTGGTCGCGGACTACCCGGGATACGGATGGTTCGGTGGTGACCGCCCGCAGCGCAAGAACCTGGCTGTGCAGGCGCTGAAATCCGCCACTCGCGTGCTTAGTGAGCTAAAAATGCAGTTCGACAACGCTAGCACAGCCAGCGACTGGGATGCCTACAAGGTGCTCGTGCTTCCCGACGAGGTGCTGATCGACGACGAGATGGGCACTCGCCTGCAGGCGCATCTGGACCGTGGCGGCGCCATTATCTCCACCGGAAAATCCGGATTGGACGAGGCGGAGCAGTCGGACTTTGCTCTGGATGCCTGGGGAGTGGCGTACAAGGGCGACGACCCCTACGACCCCGCCTTCATCGAGTTCGAGCCGTCCTTCACCGAGGGCATGCCCGACATGCCCGTGACCTTGTACGAGAAGGGCACCATGATCGAGGCCGCGCCCGGCACCGAGGTGCTCGCCACCATCACCGCGCCGTACTACAACAACATGTGGGACGGGCGGCAGGGCTTCCGCTACACCCCGCCGGACAAGACGACCGGACGGCCCGCCGTGACGCTAAACAGTCGAGTCGCGCACGTCAGCCACCCCCTCTTCCGCACCTACTTCACAAGTGCCTCGCTGCCCTTGCGCCAGATCGTGGCGAACCTGTTGAAGCGTCTCCTGCCCGAGCCACTGACCCTCGCGCCCGGCGCGCCCGCCTTCAGCCGAGTCACTGTCACCTCGCAGCCCAACCGCCGCATGGTCTACGTACTCGCCTACCTTCCCGAGTCGCGCGGTGCGGGCATCAACATGATCGAGGAGCCCATCGACCTGCTCGACTTCACCGTCAGCCTGCGTCTTGACGGACGAATGCCCAAGAAGACCTACCTCGCCCCGAGCGGCGAGGAACTGCCCTTCACCATCGAAGGAAACTACGCCACCGTGACCATCCCCCATGTCCGCGGCTGGTCCGTGCTTGTCTTCGAGGAATAGCAGTCCCACGCAGAGCAGGTCGATGGCATTCCGACACATCCAAAAACAGGGCGATTCTGAGCTTCCTGCGGTTCCGTACGGACAGTGCATTGCGAAGACCTGCGAGGATGGCGCACCTGGTCTGACCGTCTCCGAACACTGCCGCATCGTCGGGGAAGTGGCTCGGAGGCTGACCTCGCTTCTGCCGCCGGATGTTGCCAGCTCCTTGGGCAACACGGTGCTGACCGCCGCTCTGCACGATGTGGGAAAAGTCTCGCCAGGCTTCCAACTGAAGTACTTCCCAGAGCATGCGGCACACATCTGCAGGGAATTGGCAGATGTGCCAAACCATTTCGAGAAGGACCATGCCCGCACGGGAGGCAGTGCCGTCTGGCAGGCCATCGGTTCGCCCTGGCATTGCCCGGTGACAGCGTGGGTGGCGGCCACGCACCATGGCAGTGTCAGCCGGAGTCCCAGTCCGACCGACACGGCGTTCGAGTACGGGGGAGAACATTGGAGCCTGCAGCGGACGGAACTCATTGAGGCGCTAAAAAGCGAGTTTGGGGAACTGGACGACCGCAAGCTGTCTCTCGC
>JAGLDW010001546.1 GCA_023145395.1 Lentisphaeria bacterium
TCCAGCAGATCGAAGTTGGCGGTGACCATGGGGATGTCGAGCCCACGCTCGCGGAACAACTTCACGGCCGGGGGCAGCGCCTCGGATGCGTTGTCGGGGTTCACAGCATAGTCGGGCCGCACGCAGAGGTCGTACCCGCCAAGGCCCCAGCCCTCGGCCAAGTCCGCAAGTTGCTCGACAGTGCGGTCTTTGAGCATCTTCGAGAACATGATGGTGCGCATGACGGATTCTCTCCTTTGACGATTTGTAGGGATCTACAACGGATTTCGACCATGACTATGCTCTACCTCACCACGGAGGCACGGAGGCACGGAGTTGGAAGACGAGAGAATGAAATCTGCGGATTCCACGCTGGCAATCCAGCGCGAACTCCGCAGATGATCGTTGTTGAGGAGAAGACTGAGAACTCAAAGGACCAGCCTCCGGATGCCTTGCTTCAGCACGGGAACGTTGAAGCTAACCAGCAATCCCACACGGCTTTTTGTCAGCTTCATGTATGTCAACAGCTGAGCTTCGTGAATAGGCAGCAACTCCGCAACTGCCTTTAGCTCGACGATCATCGTTTTCTCGACCCAGAGATCCAGTCTGAGGTTATCACCTACGGCTTCACCTTTGTAGACCAAAGGTACAGCCAACTGATTGTCAAAGTCAAGGTTCCGCAGTGTCAACTCACGGCAAAGACTACGTTCGTAGATCTCTTCATACAAGCCTGGGCCCCAGTGGCGGTGTACCTCGATAGCATCTCCGATGATCTGTCTTGTCACTTCTTCATGAATCACACGCCCTGCCCTCCTCTTTTCTCCCCCAGAAAGACTTTGTGAGAAGCCAGGTCATACATCTGTATGGGCTGGCTTCTCACAATCTCCTCTTCCGTTTCTCCGTGTCTCCGTGCCTCCGTGGTGAATCATGCTCGGCGCCTAGTCAGACTACCAGGCCATGCAGTCACGCACGGCCTTCACAATGTCATCGGCTGTGGGGAGAATATGCTTCTCCAACTCGATGGACGAGGCGATGGGGACATCCTTCGCGCCCACACGGAGAATGGGCGCCTCGAGCACATCCATGCAGTTGCCTGCGACAAGCGCGGCCACTTCGGCGCCCACGCCTCCCGTCACGCATGCCTCCTCCACGCAGATCGCACGCCCAGTCTTGCGAACCGACGCGAAAATAGTCTCCATGTCCAAAGGCTGGAGACTCACCAGATCCACAACCTCCATGCTGACGCCGTGCGGTGCCAACGCCTTCTTCACGGCGAGGCAGACCGGCACCATGGCGGAATAGGCAAACACGCTCACATCTTCCCCCGGACCAGCCACAACCGCCTTGTCCAGAGGCAGAACGACATCGCCCTCCGGCACGTCGCCGCGCTGGGGATACAGCCGCTTGTTCTCGATGAAAATCACCGGGTTCGGGTCTCGAATCGCCGCCTTCAGCAGCCCCTTCGCCTGGGCGGCGGTCGAGGGCGCAACGACTTTGATCCCGGGGATCCCCACAAACAGGTTGCTAAGCATCTGGGAATGGCTGGGTCCGTAGCCACCCTTGGCGCCACCCGGAGTGCGCACCACCATCGGCACGTTCACCTGCCCGTTGTACATGTAGTGCAGCTTGCCCGCGGAGTTCAGAATCTGGTCCAGCGCCAGGGCGATGAAGTCCATGAACATGATCTCGACAACCGGCTTCAGACCCATCATGGCCGCGCCCACCGCCACACCCATGAAACCATTTTCGGAAATGGGCGTCTCCAGGACGCGTTCCGCGCCGTATTTCTCGTGAAGCCCCTTGGTGACGCCGAATGCGCCTCCGTACACTCCGATGTCCTCTCCCATGAGCAACACGG
>JAGLDW010001547.1 GCA_023145395.1 Lentisphaeria bacterium
CTTCTGTGGGTGAGCCGCCGCGACCGATCTCCCCTGCCGCTCCGCAGTGGCGCGCCACTGCGGAGCGGCAGGGGAGATCGGTCGCGGCGTCTCACCCACAGAAGACGAATCGTCGGCTCCAACGGCACAAGGCCGCTGGGGGCCACGGGAGCAACGGTAGCCACAGGAGCAACGGGAGCAACGGGAGCAACGGCAGCCACAGGAGCAACGGCAGGCACGGGAGCAACGGCAGGCACGGGAGCAACGGGAGCAACGGCAGGCACGGCAGCAACGGGAGCAACGGGAGCAACGGGAGCAACGGCAGCAACGGCAGCAACGGCAGCGACGGCAGCAACGGGAGCAACGGCTGCCACGGCAGCCATGGCAGATCCCTGTGCCATGGCAGGAGTCCGGAGTCGCTCAGCCACCTGTTTCCCCACTGGTTTCCGGAGACAAATTCCAGCGTTTGATCTTGCGCCACACGGTGGTGCGGTCGATGCCGAGCCGTCGGGCGACTTCGGACTGGTTCCAGCCGCATTGACGCAGTACGGACAAAAACTCTTCGCGCGTGTTGGCTGAGGACGTGTGTTGCCCGCGCTCCGGCGCATTCCCGACGAACCGCTCTTCGCGGCAGTAGGCGGATCGCAACTCGACCATTCGAAGCTCTGGAGGCAGGTCGAAGAAGTCGATCCGCTCCTGCTGGCAGGTCACAAAGGCATGTTCGATCGCGTTCTCGAGCTCGCGCACATTTCCGGGCCAGCAATAATCCATGAGACAATGCAGCGCTTCGGACGTAAGCCCCGAGATCCGTTTTCCGGTCTGCTTGTTGAAGCGTCCGATGAACGAGTTGATCAACAGAGGAATGTCGGATTTTCGCTCGCGAAGCGCGGGGAGCTGCACAGGAAAGACCCGGATACGGTAGAAGAGGTCCTCGCGGAATCCACCCTCCTGGACGAGGCGCCGAAGGTCCCTGTGCGTGGCGCAGATGACGCGGACATCCACCTTTGTCGGAGTGGATTCGCCCACCCGCTCGAATTCTTGCTCCTGGAGGACTCGAAGGAGTTTCAGTTGGATCATCGGCGAGATATCGCCAATTTCGTCCAACAGAAGGGTGCCACCATCCGCAGCTTCGAAGCGGCCGATTTTGTCCTGCACGGCGCCCGTGAAGGCACCGCGGACATGGCCGAACAGTTCACTTTCGAGAAGAGGGTCCGCGAGAGCGGAGCAGTTGACCTTCACGAACGGGCGATCGTGTCGGATGCTGCCGTTGTGGATGGCTTCAGCCACGAGTTCCTTTCCCGTGCCGGTCTCGCCCAGAAGCAACACGGTGGCGGTGGAATCCGCCGCGAGACGAATACGCCCATAGACCTCGTGGATCGCCTCACTGGCGCCGACCAGACGCCCCACCGATGCTGGAGGGTGGACGGACTCTCTGAGTTCCGCCAAGTTCTTCTCCAAATTCTTCACACGGCGAAGATCCGTCACTGTTTCCAGCATGCCCGAGGGTGTGCCGTTGTCGTCGGTGAGCACATGGATGTTCTTGAGCACAGGTATGAGTTCGCCATTCTTTGTGCGAACCATGCACTCCACGTCATCGGCCGAGAATTCTCCCTCCTGCGTCCGGGCCTGGTCCAGCAGGCGGCAGCGGGGCGATTGCCCTTCCTCGCCTCGATGAACGCAAGTGGTGCACGCAAGTAGGGAACATGGTTTTCCCAGAACTTCTTCGGCAACGTAGCCGGTGAGCCTCTCCATCATCCGGTTCCACGTCCGGATCAACCCTTTCTCATCGACCATGATCAGGCCGGTGGGAAGCACGTCGAGAATCTGCTGGCATGGGGGCATTTGCCCGAATCCGCAAAGGTCGTCTGTATTCTCTGGTGTAGTCACCGCAAATTCTCCACGCAGTTTGTTGTCGCTGTCGTTTTCAAGCTTTGGCATGGAAGCGTCGGCCAGCCCGCATGAATGCGAGAATGTTGCCGACTGGGGTTTCCTGGGGAATGTCACACCCCGTGCTCAGAACGAAGTTCGGGTGCTCGGCCATGCTATCCAGCAATTCGGTTGTCTCCGCTTCAACAGCATCGGGAGAACCATGCAGCAAGGTGCCAATCGGGTTGATGTTTCCCATGACGATGACATCGGCCGGAAGCGCGCTGGCGACGGTGGGAAGATCCACACCCGCCGCTGCCGCGTCCAGGCTAATGGCATCGACTCCGGACTGCACCATCTTGTCGATCAGGTGCATGGTGTTGCCGCAGGTGTGATAGATCGTGGCCACGGAAGTGTATTTGCAGCTGTCGTTGATGTACCGGACATAGGCTGCCGAGAACTGCTCGAACTGATCGGGCCCAAGCATGACTGCGGAGGGTTCCAGGATACAAATCACCTGTGCGCCCGCGACGATCAACAGCCGGATGTATTCTTGAATCCGCTCGGTGGCGAACTCGCAGATCTGAGTGAGTTCCTCGGTGTTGAGCACGGTTGCCATGGCGGCTTCATCCGCCCCCATCATCAAAGCGGCGAGCGAGTAGGGGCCCGTGACGTACGCCCCGCGCAGGATGTTCGCCGGCAAGCCCAGGCTCATCAACTTCATGGTCTCCACATAGCCGGACAACCGACTGTCAAAGGCAATGTTGATGCGTGCTTGCGCGACGAGTTCCTCCACCGAGTAGCTGTCGGCGGGAACCACGGCGGACTCCTCCTTTGGAAAGAGGGTGTACCGCCCCAGGGCATTCGCCTCCACGGACAAATCCATGAGGGGGAAGGTGAGGTCTGGAGAAAAGGTTTCGCAGATCTCCTTGATCGCCTTGAAGTGCTCTCCATGGTTTTGCTGGGCAAGCTTCACGGTGGAGCCGACGAGACGGACACCGGGAAAACCGAGCAAGGGGGCAACTAGTCTGCGACCCACCGCGTCCGCTGCCTGGACTCTTTCGTAAAGCGTCTTGCGAGCCATTGCCTTCAAACTCCTTGAGCTTGCCTTTTGGAAGTCACTTCCGGGTAGGTGCGCTGGGCCCCAGTGCACCATGCCTTTTGTCCCCGCAGTTCAGCTCCCCTCGGGAAAAATCATCGCCTCTGCAAAGGCCATCTGGAAGTCGCAATCGATGGACAGTTCCACGTGATGGGTTCTCCGGGCTAGTTCCTCCGCCCTTCTCCGAGCCTCCACGGACAGCAACGCCCAGCGGGCGCCGGCCAGAGAGGCGTTTCCTACATAATGAATGCGCCGGTGATCCACCCCGGGCGGAATCAGGCCCAGGCGTTGCGCCTTGTCCCGGCGGATGAAGCTTCCGAAGCCCCCGGCGATGAGCACTGTGGACAGGTCGCTCGCATCCAAGCCCGCCTTCTGAAGAAGGATGTTGATGGCCGCCCGGATCGCGCCACATCCCAGCTGGACTTCGCGAATGTCCCGTTGCGTCAATGCGAGAGTGCGTTGATTCATGCCCTCGCCCTGCGCCAGCATGAACGCCGTGTCTCCCTTCTTGTCAAGGAAGACGCGTGCTGCCAGGGCGGGAGCCAAGTCGTCCGGCAGTTCGTCCGGAGGCAGCAGGCGGCCTTCGGGGGACACGATGCCACGGTCGAGCAGTCCGGCGACCAGATCGATGATGCCGCTGCCGCAGACACCGATGGGAGCCGTGTCTCCGATCACGCCAAGATGAACATCGTCATTGAGAAGCACCTTTTCGATGGCTCCCCTTGTCGCCCTCATGCCACAGCTGATCCTGGCTCCTTCGAAGGCTGGTCCCGCCGCTGCGGATGCCGCAAGTAGCTCTTCCCCGTTCGCCAGCACGATCTCGCCGTTGGTTCCCACATCCACCATCAGGGTTGGACCGGAGCATGCATCCATCTCGCTCACGAGCATTCCGGCGATTGTGTCGCCCCCCACAAACCCGCCGATCACGGGAAACACATAGACCATTCCACGGGGATTGATGGGCACGCCCACGTCCTTGGAGGAGAGAAGCAGGCCACGTCCATAGGCAGGGGCGAATGGGAGTTCGCCAAGGGGTGTTGGATCGACTCCGCAGAGCAGATGCTGCATGGTGGTGTTCCCAGCGAACACGGCTTCGTACACGTGTCGCGACTGCACCCCCGCATCCGCGCAGAGCGTTTTGATCATCTCCGCGACTTCCGTGATCACTGCGTTGCGCAGCTCGTCGAGACAGTGTCGGCAGGAGGCCGCATGGTGGATGCGCGATACCACATCGTCGCCGAAAACGACTTGAGGATTCATGCGGGAGACTACGCCCAGTTCCTGCCCGTTGCACAAGTCGAGAAGGGACGCGACCATTGTGGTCGTTCCGATGTCGCACGCCACGCCAAAGCAGCGGGCCTGCGTGTCACCCTTCTCGAAATCGACGAGGCGATGGTCCGAGAGCACAGCCGTTCCCTGGAACGCCTGGGCGCGCAGTTGCTTGGGCACACGCCGCAGCCTGTCCAGATCGACGCTGAACGAGCCGATTGCGCGCTCTAGGCGCAGCAGGTCGGGAATATCGTCCTCCAGTGTCGGAGCGGGCAGCTCAACGTGGATCTTGCGAACGGCCGGATCCAACGTTCCAGGGCCATTGTCCGTGCCGGAATCGACGATTTGGTGACCGCCACCGAACAGCGAGGAGGGAGGAACCTCCAAAACCATGTTCTTGAGCACGGGACTGCGGCAGGCAAGGCGCCAGCCATTCTCGAGTTCCTGCTCGTTGAAGACAGTGCGATCGGCCTCTCCGGGATCCGAAACGCCCTGTGTGATCCGGACTCGGCACTTCCCGCAGGTCCCGGCGCCACCGCATGGCGTGTCGATCACCAGTCCGGCGCGGGCGGCCGCTTCCAGAATCGTGGTGCCTGACAACACGGACACGGCACGACCCGTCGGTTGAAATGTTACTCGGCAATGGCTTGTGGACATTCTGCACTTCCTCTTCTGGCGCTGTTTCTCTTCAAAAACTGTAGCGAGCTCCGGCATAGACATTGGTGTTGTCGTCGAACTGACCGAAAAACGTGTGTCTCTCTTCACCCAGAAACACGTTTCCCCCCGCCACCACGGACAGGTGATCCGTCACTTTGTAGTGAACCTTGGGCCGCAGGTAGGCGTCCTTGTCGCTTGGCGACCAGTAGACGAACAGCGACACGGACAGATTCTGCTGCAAGAGCAGTTTGGTGAGCCGCAATGTGAGCAGGTGACGGTCCTCGTCCGCAACGGGATAGCCGGTTGGCTGGTTGCGTGCGTAGGCGCCGTGGTCTTCCATGTATTCGAGGTAGTACTGCACACCCCCCGTGAAGTCTCTGGCGATTTCCTGCTCGTAGCCGACCAGAAACCGGAACTGGCTGTTGGGAACGAGCCAGTCGTCACCGTCCCGATCGTCGCGGGAGTCGTAGTATCCAAGTTCGGCGTTTCCAATGCCCGGGCCGACTGTTCCGCGCACGCTAGCGCCGAACACCGACAAATCCGGAAAGGTCGCCTGCCGTGTGTTCATGTCATATCCTTTGGGATCCTTCCAGAACCCATGATAGGCATAGAGAGCATACTCGTAGCCATGCAGGTTGCGATAGAGCCGGAGGGCGATCTCGTAGTCCTCGAACCAGTCGTCTG
>JAGLDW010001548.1 GCA_023145395.1 Lentisphaeria bacterium
GCTTTCGTTCCACACCGGAGACGACGTCTGGTCCGTGGTCCCATCGC
The DNA here is from genome assembly GCA_023145395.1 of Lentisphaeria bacterium. Taxonomy (GTDB): domain Bacteria; phylum Verrucomicrobiota; class Lentisphaeria; order Oligosphaerales; family Lenti-02; genus JAGLDW01. The sequence continues at coordinate 48 of JAGLDW010001548.1, forward strand.
GCGACTCCGTGCCCGCTCGTCCGGCGCTGTTGGACACGCAAGGCAATGTGCAGGGATATCTGGCCATCAGCGGCTCGGGCGACCGCCTGAAGATCCGCGTCGTCCACCGCACGGCCCAGTTCTACGAGGGAGCACTCCGTCTTGAGGCGACCGTGACCCTCGGCGAGAGCAGTTTTGCTTGCCGGACAACCACGCCCGCGCAGAGTGATGTGGTGCAAATGGGCACAGGCGCCGCCGACAGCGGTTTGAACGACTCCGTCTTCGACGTCGAAACGGACACGGCGCTGCGCTTCGAAGGGGCAAGCATTCAGCTCGCCACCATGGATGGGACATTCGCATTGCAGGCGAGCGCGAACATTCACGACGCCTCCTGCGCCGCGATCATCCTCTGTGTCGAACGCGACTACTACCGCAGCCAGTACGCTCCCAGCTATACTCCCATCGACAGAGCGCGATGCCCTTCCCCTCCCACAGGCTGGATGTCCTGGAATGTCTACTTCGACCAAGCTGGCGCGGAGGAGAACCTCGCGGAGGCACGGGTGGGTGCAAAGCACCTCAAACCATTCGGAATGGAGTTCTGGTCCATCGAGTCCTGGCAGGCAAACTCCGACACGCTTCCCGTACGCAATTTCCACAACCTGAACATGAGCTGTCACCCGGGCCAGTTTCCCGAGGGCATGAAACATCTGGCGGACGACATCCGCGCGCTCGGCTTCCGCCCCGGCATCTGGACCGCTCCCTTCGGCACGGGCAGCGAGGAGTTCTACGAGGAGCATCGCGAATGGTTCCTGCACGACAGCCAGGCCAAACCCATGATGAACTGGTGCGGGCAGTACCTCCTCGACCCCTCGCAGCCAGAAGTGCGCGATCACATGCGCGAGATGCACCGACGCATGGCCCGGGAATGGGGATACGAGTTCTTCAAGATCGATGGCATGTCAGGGCGTGGTCCTGGCTACAGCGCGCATTTTTTCGA
>JAGLDW010001549.1 GCA_023145395.1 Lentisphaeria bacterium
CCCTGGCGGTAGTTCTTGTCGCAGGTCACATCCTTGATGAGGATGTCCTTGTTGGTGGCCCAGTTGGCGCCAACACCCAGGTAGATGCCGTCCCCACCGCTCTCGGCCAGAGTCAGCCCGAGCACCTTGATGTTCGTGCAGCCGCCAAGAGCCAAACACATGCGCCACTCGGCCTTGGAGTACAGATCCGGGTTGGCGTAGTCGTCGCGCCACATGCGCCAGGTCGCACCGTAGCCGCGCAGAGTGATGTTCTTCTTCCCGCTGGCTTTGAAGAGGCTGTCATTCCCCCCCTTGAACTCGCCACGCTTGGCGAGAACCACCACGCCCTCCTCGAAGACGATCTCCTGGTCGCTGACGAGCGTAATGGGGGTGACGATCCACGGGCCGGCCATCTTCTCCACGATCAGCTTGGGTACGCCGGAATCAATGGCGGCCTGCAGCGCGGCGGTGGAGTCCTTGGGATTGAATCCCCACCACGAGGCCTTCGCCTCCTTGATCGTGCCGCCAGCGACGGCGGCGATCTTCTGCGCGTTGGGGGCAACCTGGGCGGTGGCGGACAGCAGTGTCAGCACGGTTGAGAGCGTGACTAGTACAGCGGTCTTTCGAAACATGATGGGTTCTCCTGGTTGTGCTACGGCTTTGAAATTGGTTTTCGAACAGGCAGTAACGTAGCGCGCCTCCCCGCAGAATGAAGAAGAACCGGATTGAACCGCCAAGTCGCCAAGGCCGCCAAGGGGGGGAGAAGCTTCTGGAAAACTTGGCGTCCTTGGCATCTTGGCGGTTCGTTTTTCTCCGGATGACCGTGGGTTTCTAGGGTGTGATCGGTACAGATAGACCGTCCAGCCAGACTCCGTTGACATCTGTCGCGTCACCACGGACTACGCGCACGTGCTGCGGTTCGACCTCCAGGGCGATGTGGGACACAATCCCCGTCAAGCGCACGTGCAAACTACCGAGTCGCAGTTCCGTGGCATTGCACAGAACAACGTGGGCCGCCGAACCGTCCGCACGACGGCGCACAAGGCAGAGGTCGCCGTTGAATGTCAGGGCCAGCGCTTCCGCTTCCAGCGCACCCGTACCAGTACGCTCCAGAGGATCCTCGACGTCGCGTGCAACCAGAATGTCGGTGAGACCCTTGGCCGTCTTCACGACGACGCACACATTGGCGTCTTCAGACCCCTCGCCCTGCTCCGACACCAGCGGAACTCGCCGGATTGTCTCGAGTTGGGATTTCTC
>JAGLDW010000155.1 GCA_023145395.1 Lentisphaeria bacterium
CATCGCTGTGGACACGGCCCGTGCCCTGTGTACACCCTCGCCAGCGTCAACGCCGACGGATCGGATCCCCGCATCCTCTCCTGCCACGAAACCCAGGAATGGGATCCCGCCGTGCTCAACGACGGCAGAGTGATCTACACACGTTGGGACTATGTGGATCGCAATGCCGTCTACTACCAGCAGCTCTGGACCACGCGTCCCGATGGCACCGCGCCCAATGAGTTCTACGGCAACTACATGCGAAATCCCGTTGGCATTTGGGAGGCCCGACCCATCCCCGGCGTGGACACAATCATGGCGACAGTCGCCGCGCACCATGCCATGACCGCCGGATCCATCATCCGGTTGGATACAAAGCATGGCCGCGACAATCCCGACGCTATCACTCGCTTGACCCCGGATGTCCCTTTCCCCGAAAGCGAGGCGTCTGTGCTCAAGCGCCGAAACGGCGGGTCAGGCTGGCGGGGGACGGCGGGAGTCAAGGAGAAACGCCCAGTGCCGCGTGCGCAGAAACGGTGGCCGGGCCACTGTTACCGAAGCCCCTATCCGCTCTCCGAAACCGTGTTTTTGGCCGCCTACAGCTACGATCCCCTGCTTGGCGAACCCAGTGCGAACTCCGCAAACATGTTCGGTCTCTACGTCGTCGATTGCTACGGAAACCGCGAATTGCTCTATCGCGACCCGAATATCTGCAGCCTGTGGCCAATCCCACTTCGCCCACGGACACGCCCGCTTGCGATCCCGAGTGTCTGCGATGGATCAGAACAAAAAATGGGCATATTCGTCGTGCAGAATGTGAGTTTGGGGGATCCGCCCCTGCCGACCGGTCGGGAAAACGCGATCAAGCGGATCCGGGTCATTCAGGTCCTTCCCAAAACAACCTTCCATGCCAACAATCCGCGTGTCGGCCAGGCCAACGCATCCCCCGGCAAGCAAGTCTTGGGAACAATTCCGGTGGAGGCCGATGGCTCGGCCCACTTCCAGGTGCCGGCCAACACACCGCTTCTGTTCCAGGCATTGGACGAGCGCGGACGTTCGGTCCAGAGCATGCGCAGCATTACCTACCTGCAGCCCGGCGAGACGGCCTCCTGCATAGGATGCCACGAATCGCGTCTGTCCGCCCCATCGTCCCAGGGCGAGTTGATGGCATTGCAGCGCCCAGCTTCGATCCTCTCTCCCGGGCCCGACGGCTCGAAACCGTTCTCCTACCCGCTGCTCGTGCAACCAGTTCTCGACACGCATTGCATCCGCTGTCACAGTGGCGACAAACCGGCAGGGGGGATCTCCCTCACGGCCAAGCCAGAGAAGCAGTTCACCGAGTCCTACAACCGGCTCGTGAAACTCGTTTCCTATTCAGCATGGGGTCGCAGAGACAACAGCGAACCCATGAGCCAGCCCGATCACTTCGGTGCCCGGGGCAGCAGGCTCATGACGCATCTGCTCAAAGGCCACAAGAACGTCAAGCTTTCCGAGAACGACATGGAACGTCTGATCACCTGGATGGACACCACTGCGCTCTTCTACGGAACGTTCAACCCCAAAGACCAAGCCAGGCAGAGAAAAGGCGAACGAATCGCTGGACCGGACCTGGAGTAATCCCCGAGGTGGGCAACCCGCGAACCATGCCCTGCGAACTCCGCAATTCGCCACGGAGGGCGCTGCCCCCGTGACCCCCGCCGGGAAGCACGTGTGCTCCCCGGACCCCACTTCAAAGTTGCCGGGCACGCGCCGGGCGAAGCACCCGGCTCTCCGTGCCCGCCAACGGGTGCCGCCGCTGACGCGACAAACAACACGCCACCGCAAACTCTGGAGCGCCGATGTCCACAGCGGCCGTGCCCTGCGAACTCCGCAGATTCTGGAGGGCGAGCGGCCCGCGAGC
>JAGLDW010001550.1 GCA_023145395.1 Lentisphaeria bacterium
TAAGTAGTGCCTGCACGGAAACTCAGGTTTTCCGCGCGGAAACCTATTTCCGGCTCTTCCAGCGGACACTTCGGAACTTTGCGCCTTTGCAGCCCCACGCATAGAGAGCAAAGGTTCCTTTGGCAAACGTCGTGTCTGTCGCCTCCAGGTCCAACTCATCGTCGAGATAGACACGTATCCGCGCCCCCTCCAACGTCACTCGGAGCCTGTACCAACGGTTCCGCTCGTAGCCCTTGCTCTTGCTGGCGAGTAGTCGATAGGAGTCACCATTCTTGCAGGCAAGAATGTGAAAGCCACGCTGTTGATCCATGGCCCACAGGTAGTGTCTGTCGTGGCCGCTGAGCCGAAATGCGACACCCAGTCCGTCGTTATCGGAAGACGCGATGTCCACTTCCAGTTCTCCGTCTGCGAAGTTCGCACCGGGCGTGTAGATGCGCAGCGCGCCCACTCGTTCCATCGCCGGATCACGGTTCGCCGCATCTCCCCGGTAGAAATTCGAGAGCTCCGTCAATACACCGCTGGACAAGCTCCAGACACTGCTCTGCGGTCTGTCCGGCCCCGTTTCGTAGACGCGCCAGTCGGTGCCATCGATTGGAACAATGCGTGGATCGATGACGAACGATGCTTCCGCGACTTGACTCGGCGGCGCCCCTTTGCTGTAGGCACGGGCCCTCAGCGTTCCGGTCTTTGGAACGGGCATGGGTCCAAGATATTCCGATGAGGAACGAGTGGGGTCCGATCCATCGAGGGTGTAGCGAATATCGGCCTTCCCGGCCTCGGAGGACAATTTCACCCTAATGGGCTGTGCGGACGAACCGCCATTGGGCGAGATCGCGGGTGGGCGAATGCCGTAGGGGTGCAGAGCGAGCGAGGTTTTTATGAGATAGCTGCACCTGCATCGCTCCGAGGCGTCGGGCATGAGCACAATGCCTCCCCCGGTGATCGCATTGATCCAGCAACCGGGTCGCACTCCCCCATAGTTCTCCGTGCCGTGAGGTCGCAGCAGGTCCGTGTAACCCAATGTGCCAGAACGAAAGAGCATCAGGTTCTTCGAACCGGACAGTGTGCCACACCCGTAGTATCGCCTGAACTCGAAGTCCTGTCGTTCGCCCGTCAGAAGGTCCCAGGCGCCGGGCTGCGCATACAGAGTGCGACCGTTGAGGATTGGCCTGGACTTATACGCCAGCTTACTGTCCCACAGCTGTTCGCCTGTGGAGGCTTTGAATGCCGCCATCCGACCGCCCTGCTCCGAGATGAGCTTGAAGGCCGTGTCCTGGTAGGACATGAGCAGCACATCGTGCTCCTCGCTCAGAGCCAGTAGAGTTCCATAGATGGCCTTGTCCACCGTCCACACTCGTCGGCCAGTGTCGGCATCCAGCGCCACCAGCTTTCCGGTGGGGAAGGGCTTCGCACCCCTTCGGGCCCTGACATGCGTGGACCTCGGGTCGAGACGGTCGAACGCGGCCGGTGCGCGGTCGATCAGGTACACACGGCCGTTTCCGACCGCAATGGTGTTGTTGCGGATGGATGCCTCGGGTGTGTAGACCCACTTGGTCTTGCCCGTGATAGGGTCCAATGCAAAGAGGAGCATGGATTCGGTGAATTGTGTGCTCATGTCGGCGCGAATCCAACGGAACTCGACGGTGTGCTCCGTATTGGACAGCGTTCCGAACAAGGTGTCGTCCACAGAGGCGATATAGCCCCACACTCCCTCTTTTCCGTCGGGCTTCGGGGGGGCGGAGAGTTCCGAGAGAAGCTTTCCTGTCGCGGGATCGATTCGCAGGCATTTGCTTCCCGTCCGCACAAAGACTGCATCCGGTGTAACACAGAAATTGCTGCCCGTCCCGGACGCACCCATGATGTGTTCCTGATCATAGGCTTTGAGAATGCCGGGCAACGGATACTTCCAGAGCTGCCTTCCATTGTATGCATTGACGCAGAGCAGTGCATCGAGACCTTCGACAAACAACCGGCCTTTGAGGTAAAGGGGCGCTGGACCGCGTCCGTGCCGACTCGGCATCGGAAATCCAAAGTCCGTGAACCAAAGTGCGCCCAATGGCCCCCTGGCCAGCGTGTCGGGGGAGCAGTTCGTGTTTGCGGGGTCGCAGTACTGGTGCGTCCAGGTTCCTGCACCATCGAGTGGTCCCCGAACAGTCGTCCGCATCGCACCGGGGGCGCCGATGATGGCAATCCCTCCCTCAGGTCGCAGCACGCGAAGCATTTCGGTGTCTGAGAGAGGGATTTGTCCTCCGGCGACCGAACGGCCCGAGACGATCAGGTCGGCAAAGTAGTTCGGATGCGGCAATTCTCCGAGATCGGCG
>JAGLDW010001551.1 GCA_023145395.1 Lentisphaeria bacterium
GACGGCGCAGCACGAGGGTTCTCCGTCCGGCCACAGCACGGGGTTCGGAAAGTTGGGATTCGTGCAGCAGACCTCGCAGCTATCGTCGACGGTGCCGTCCACCTGCATGGGGTGATCGGGCAGGATCTCGCAACAACGCGAGGTCTGCTCGCGGCATGAAAAAAGGCAATATGGGCTCTCGGCAGGACAAGTGCTTCCGTTCCAGCAATCCTCGACGCCCTCGATGATGCAGGTAAAGGTGCCCTCTTCGCAGAAGGATCCCTGCGGACAGGTGCCGCATGACTCGCCCGCACAGTTGGTCCCGCATTGCTTGCCCGCGCAGTCGGAGAGACAGCAGGCCTCACCGTCGCAGACCTCCCCCTCGGCACAGCAGACATCCCCACAAACAACGTTGTCACAAACACATTGGCCCGCCTCGCAGGCGAAGTTCAACCCGCAGCTGCCGCAGAAGCCGTCGCAGCCGTCCGGGCCGCACTCCTTGTTCGCGCAGTCAGGGACGCAAGTGCCCTCGCAAAGACAGGAAGTCGTATTGCAAGCCTGACCATTATCCGCGCAGTTGTCCTCGCAGGTGCCCTCGCAACCGTCCGAGCCGCAGCACTTGCCGTCGCAGACCGGTCTGCAAGCACCCTCGCAGAGACAGGTGCTCGTGTTGCAGACTTTCCCCGAAAGCGCGCAGTCATCCTGGCAAGTACCCCCACAGCCGTCAGAGCCGCAGCACTTGCCCTCACAATCCGGCGTGCAGGTGCCCTCGCAGCGGCAAGTATCCGTGTTGCAGGTTTGCCCCGAGAGCGCGCAGTTGTCCTGGCAGGTGCCTTCGCAGCCGTTGTCACCACAGCACTTGCCGGCACAGTCGGGCGTGCAATCGCAGGGCGTCTTGCATCCGGAGAAGTCCGTGTTGCAGCCGCAGTCACAATCGCCGGCCTTGTCGCCCTGGTTCCCGCAACTGTCCACCCAGTGGACCACCCCTTCCTTGCACACCGTCCGGTCGTTGGGCGTGCATTCCTCCGCGTTGTCGCCGCAGGCGAGCATGAAAAGAGAAGCGGTCGCGGCTAAAATCCAAATCAGGAAAACTTTCATGGGCAGCCCCCTGTTCGTTAGGTTCCCATTGGTGGAACTATAGCACAGACGCAGCCTATCCAGACTATTGGCGTGCGTCTATCTCCTGTGCAAGTATCTGCAAGTATAGAACCATTCGATTTCCCCTGGGAGGTTACCCATGCGACTGATCGTCATCATGCTCCTGCCGGCCCTGTTGGTCGCCGGCTGCGAGGATCCCTTCTTCAAGCCGAACGTCCGCTCCATCGAGCGGTCGATCGGCGTCACCATCCCCGTCGCCTACGTGGCCACCCTGGCCATGTCCGCCTTCGAGGGCAATCAGACCGATTGTGTGAGCTTCTCCACCAACTGTGAAGATCCGCCCTGCGGAGGTATGGTCAGCATCGTGGTCAGCGAGGCCTGTCCCTTCCCCCTGGCTGGCGATGCCCAGGGCGTGGTCACCG
>JAGLDW010001552.1 GCA_023145395.1 Lentisphaeria bacterium
GGCACTCTGCGGACAGCGCATTGTCCCCGGGAGGGCGAAGCTCCCGCTGAGCCGTGCACTGCGCAATCGAATCGAGGGCGGTCGCCCTCGATCGGCACCGCGGGTTCGGACGGAGAGGGCGGTGCTTCGCCGTCCGCGTCCGAATCCGCACGAGATGTGGGGTCCGGGGAGCGCTGGCACTCCCCGGCGGGGTTTGGGGCTGAGCCCCATTGCCCTGTCTCTAGTCCGCGCCATGCGCGTCGCTCAGCATCTGGAGGGCGGCGTCGAGCATTCGCTCCCCTTCCCCGGGCTCCAAACGGCTGTGACCGCAGAACCACGTCTGATAGCCACCGTCGCGGTAGCCTTTGCGATCTGCAATGTAGCCGATTTCGTCATTTGCGAGGCCCGCAACGAAGGTGTGGCGGAATGGGGACTGCTGCCGAAGCCGCAGGGCAAGAGTGGCAAACAGCTCTCCGGGTACTGCCATGATGGCCAGCTCCCCGAGTTGCAGCACTTGGAGGGAGGACTCGAACATCTTGCCAGCCCGATCCGCCATGCTCGCGCGCACCGCCACATAGGTCTTCTCCAGATTTTCGGCACCCGTCTCCGTGAACCAGCGTCGACCCCAGCCTCGGACGGCGGCGGCCTCCTTGGCCTCGTCGAACAACCGGTATTGGAACTCGTATGCAGACTTGGTGGCACAAATGGGAGTGGATTCTACGGGACGTAGATTCTCCAATGCATCCTCGACGGCATTGACCACGCGTGTGAAGGCCTCGGCGCCATCGATCTCACTCCTGCGGCGATGACTTGAGCCAAAGGCGCCAGGCAGGAATAGAAAGGGCGCACCGTGGCGACGTTCCAGCTCCTGGGCGGCCAAGCCGAAAAAACCGGGAGACACCACCGTTGCCGGATCGGGAGCCAAGGTGCCGATATTGTGTGTGCTATGCAGAAACAGGCAGCCAATCAACTCCCCCGATGGGCGACGCAATGCGATCACGGGGAGATCCGGATCGTGGGGGCCGCTTGGACGGACCATTTTGTCCTCGTCATGCTGCGACCAGGAGATCTGCCCGTCGTCCATGACCCAGCGGCTGTTGGCGCCGACTGTGGCTTCCTGGCCAAGGAAGAATGCCAGCTCGGCCTCGCACGGATCGTTGGAGTCATGTGGGCAATCCAGCTTGGCGGAAGCCGATGTCGCTGCGGCCACTGCCGCCGCCACAATCCGGCGGCAAAGCTCGTCGTCGCGGGGACTGCTGTAGACGGGCATGGCGCGTGGCGCATGATGCGTATGCGTCGCTACGACCGTGATCTGGTCCGTCGGAACTCCACACGCCGTGCTGATCGCGTTCGCGATCTCTTCGCATGTGTCCCCCATCAACCCCAGCGTGTCGCAGGAGACAATGCACAGGCGAGACTCGGATTCGAGCATCAGCACCGATGCGCGCAGCGGTGCCTCCTGGCGCAGATTGGTCGCCGCCGGCAAATCATGGACGACGAACTCCGCAGTGTCAGCCGCAGCTCTGAGTGATGTCATGGCAAGTCTCCGCAAAAATGGCAAGTTGGCCCTGTAGATTCTGCTGTCAACAAACGGATTCGACTGTCAGTCGCCACCACTGGGTTTATCCCAGTGGAGCGAGAGATTGGTGTTCTTGAGAGTGTCATTTGCCCCTCATCCCCCCTCCCTCTCCCAGTCAGGGGCTGGGAGAGAGGGGGGGGGGCTGCAAATCATCCAAAAAACCAATCTCTCGCTCCACCGGCGCAAGGCCAGTGGGGGCGAAGCCAGGCACCTGGGTTGCGGAGAAACAGACTTGAGATACTGCTGCCCTTCTGGCGAGAGAGTTCGCGCTCCCAACCGACAATCTGTTCGTTTTCTCACTCCTCCCTTTGTGCCTTCGTGCCTTCGTGTGAGAACTCCCCCCCCTCAGCCCAGGGACATCCAGACGGTCATCTCGCCGATGCCGCGATTGGCCCAGGCGTAGTAGGGGACGAGTCGGACGGGAACGGGCTCAAGGGGCGCTTTGCTCAAAGGTCTGTAGAGCGTGTCGCTCCAGTCGTCTTGCCGCAAACGCTGGGCGATGCCCTCAAGCACAGTCACACCGCCGAGCAGGTCGGGGTCGTGGCGTGCGGTCAGCTCAATGTCCCGAGGCAGCAGAAGTTCGTTTGTGGACATGCCCTCGGGCAGATCGTGGGATTCGAGGCAATAGAGAACGGGCCCGCGCAGGACCGCCACCTGGTTGCGGCATTCCTCGACCAGCGGATGCGCTCCCATGAGCCGCGCCTCCATGGGCAGAACTAGTTCGACCACATCGCCGACCTGCCACGAGCGGCGAACCTCCGCGTAGATGCCTGGTACTAGTTCCGTGTCCACTGCGGCGCCGTTCACCGTGAGACTCGCGCCCTCGGCCCAGCCGGGAATGCGCAGTCTGAGCGAAAACTCCCCTCCATCGACAGCATCGATGGTGAGACGGACCGTTCCATCCCAAGGGTAGTCCGTCTTTTGGGATAGCTCGATGTGACTTCCGTCTGGCAAATCAGTGCTGAGCGTGTTTCCCGCATAGTGATGGAACCAGAGCGCATCGTCCGAGACGCTGTAGAAGTAGCCGTGACATTCGGCTTCCAGGCGCAGCAGGTTGGTGGGACAGCAGATGGCCGCCCTGCCCGGCTGAAAACGCACGCAGGTGTAGCGCTTGTGCCCATGTGTGTACGGTCCGGACTCGCCGCCGTGCCAGCGCAGGAAATTGCGATAGAACCACGACCTTCGGTCCAGGCCGATTCCCGAGAGCACGCCCGAGTACAGCGTCTGCTCCATGACGTCCGCATAGCTGGCGTCGGGCTCGATCGACAGCATGCGCCAGGCCCACATGAACACGCCGATCTGGGCGCAGGTCTCGTTGTAGGACAAGGAGTTCGGCAGAAAATATTCCTCACCGGCGGCTTCGTGCACCGAGTCCACCCACTGGCTCTTGCCGTAGACGCCACGTTTCGAGATGCCCGCGCTGACGGCGCAGGCGCCGCCGTTGATGAACATCTTGCGCTCGGTGTGATTGCGCCAGATGCGCTTGAGCGCGTCGAACAGCTCCTGCTCGCCCGTCTCGGCCACCACATCCGCCGCACCTGCGTAGAGATAGGTGCTGAGCACCGAGTGCCCCACCATCTCGCTCTCCTGGCGCAGGGGAACACGATCCTGACACATGTCGGTGGCCATCCAGTCGTGGAGCAACTGCTCCTTCCAGCGCTTGGGCGCGGAACCACGCCGATCGACAAAGCCCTGGGCCGCTTCCAGATAACGATGTTCGCCCGTCTCGCGGAACAACTCCGCCAACCCCATGATGATGGTGGGGTTGAATGGAAAGCGCACCATGTCGCGGGACACCTCGCCGGAGAACCTCTCGGTGACATAATCGCCGATTCCCCGGGCAACATCGAGAAAGTTGGTCTTGCCTGTTGTGCGATGGTGCACGACGGCAGCGGTGAGCAGATGCCCCATGGTGTACAGCTCGTGGTAGTGAGGGTCTGTGAGCCGTTCTTCGCCATTGGCCTGCGTCTGACTCGCCAGGTAGCCGTCGGGCTCCTGGACCTTGGCGAGCAGCTCGATGACCTCGTCCATCTGACGATCCAGATTCTCATCGCCGGTGCTGGCGAAGACCACCGTCGCTGCCTCGAGCCACTTCGCCATCCAAGCGTCGTCCCAGTGGACGCCGGCGAACTCGCCCTCTTCCAGGCCCGCCGCGATACGCAGGTTCTGGAGCACGTGCCCCTCGTCCGGGTCCGCCAGCAGATCCCAAAGACAGGGCAGTGTCACCTCGTGAGCAAGTTTCTGCCGCTCGGCCCAGAAGCCGCCAGTGCAGCGCACATCATTGAGACCAACACTCTTGAGCTTGGCATGGGGGTTGTCCTGATTTCCAACGAGTCCGCGGCTCTTCACAATTCTCTCCTTTTTTACCAGTGGCTCAGCTTGATAATGAGTCCTCAACCATCATTCCGTCTTTCCGGATTTCAACACGATTTGGCGTAAACGTGCTGGCTGGAGCACATATCAGTTCCGTAGGTCTTTTCCCGCATCGCGATTCTATCATAATGGAGATCAGAACTCCGGTCGGTCCGCTCCGAATTGCGCAAATCCCCGTCCCTTGGAGGGCGAGACTCCCGGCGAGC
>JAGLDW010001553.1 GCA_023145395.1 Lentisphaeria bacterium
TCGACGTGTCCATCGACGAGAGCGATGTTGCGCCCGTGTTTTCCCGCGTGCGGGGAGAACGCATACGAGTGTCCGGACCAGAGGGTGCGGAAGTTTCCACGACCCATGGGTGCGACGGGGTAGTGGGATTCTGCCAGCAAGACGGTTTGGACGGGGTAGCGAATGGTCGACAACCGCACGGGGTCTGATCCGCAGAGTCCACGCGTCTGTTTGAAGAATCCGCAGGCCATGCCGTAGTGGCTGTTCCATCCTGAAGTGGAAACCACCGCTGTGCGGCTTGGGCACATGTACATCTGGAGGTTGTCGGTGGGGGACATGTTCACGACGTCTAGCAGCTCGGGCCAGTACTGCCAGGAGGGGCTGCCCCACGTGTCGTAGACTGGCGGTAGCGTCTCGTCGAAGATGTCGGCATAAAGCAGCATGCTCAGGGATAGCTGCTTCATCTGGTTGGTGCAGTTGATGGCCCGGGCCTTCTCCCTGGCTTGGGAGAGTGCAGGCAGCAGCATGGCAGCCAGGATCGCAATGATCGCGATCACCACCAGCAATTCAATCAAAGTGAATTGCACATACGATTTCACAGACGGTTTCTTCACGAGGTTTTCCCCTTTCTTACACCAATAATACACTGAGGCAGTAGCTTCAAACAATTTTCATAATACTCCGTCGAGTTCGGGAGTGCAAGAAAAAAAATCACAGCTTTTCGATGCGCACGTCGGCAAACTGGATCGTCTGTTTTTTTCTGCCGAGATGGCAGGTGAGCACGGTGCCATTGGGTTTGAATGTGTGCTTGGCCGTGACGGTAATCTCGATTTTCTGCCAGTCAGTTCCCGCTTTCACCGCTACGGAACCGAGTCGTGTGTAGGGCTTTCCGTTCTTCTGGAATGTGGCGGGGAACTCGCCGCCGGCCTGGCTCCTGCAGTGGAAGGTGATGCGGTATCTTTCCCCTTTGACGACTGGAATCATGACAGGGCGTTTGTAGGCGGCGCCCGACGCCTTGCCCGGCACGGCTGTGACCGTCACCTCGCAGGCTTGAGCGAACAACTGCCCCTGCACCGGTGCCATTTTCATGGAAACGCAGCGTCCGAGACCATTGAACATGACTCCCCCCATGCCGTGGACGATGGGGACATCCTGCGCCCTCACATACATGCCCCGGTGCTGCGCGACATTCATTTTTTTGAAGATCCCCTCGAATCGGGCGACGATGGAGGCGAATTCTTTGCTCCCAGCCTGATTCACCATTTCCAGAGGATCGTTTTGATAGTCGTACAGCTCCCGTGTCACCAGCAGTCCGCTACGCTCCCCGGCGCGGTAGTTCATCTGCACCCACTTGACGTAGCGGTAGCGTTTGTC
>JAGLDW010001554.1 GCA_023145395.1 Lentisphaeria bacterium
AGGGACATTCTCGAGGCGGCGCAGGACTTGTCCATTCCGCTGGAGATCAACGGCTACGGATTCCGGAAACCCATGCGGGAGACAAAACACGGACTTCGCCTTCAGTACCCGGTGCGGGAGTTCTGGGAACTGGCATCCGAATACGATGTCTCCGTGGTGGTCAGCTCGGATGCGCATCGACCTTGCGACGTGTACGCGAGTCTCGACAAATGCATCGAACTGGCCGAGGAATGCGGACTGAAGTTCGCCGACTTGGATCTGACACCCAGGAAATGACGGAGGCACCATGCCGCACAGGTCAATGAACTTGAAGGAAGCGGCGGCTTTTCTGCATCTTCCCGAGAGCGACGTGAGAGCGTTGGCCATGCACGGCGAACTTCCCTGCGAGCACCAGGGAGAACGTCTGAACTTCCGCCGTGGCGAGCTGAAGGTGTGGTCGTCGCAGCGCATTCTCGGCCTGCAGGGGAAGCATCTGCACGACTACCACAGCCGGGGAGTACTCAAGCCTCACGACCTTTCCGATCACTCCGCCATCCTGTCCGAGCTGACCCGCCCCGAGTTCATGGAACCCATCATGCCGGCAAAAACCCGGGCCTCGGTTCTGCGGCAGATTGTGCGGGTCGCCGAGCGAACGGGCTTTCTCTACGACCCTGCCGATCTGGTGGCCGAATTGGCGGAACGCGAGGAGCTATGCTCGACGGGCGTCGAGGGCGGAGTGGCGTTGCTGCATCCCCGGCATCACGATCCATACATGGTGGAAGACTCCTTTCTCTGCGTTGGCAGAAGTGTGCAGCCTGTTCCCTTTGGCGCATCGGACGGACGGCGCACGGACGTTTTCTTTATGATCTGCTGCCAGAATGACCGCATTCATCTGCACGTTCTATCCCGTATCTGCCTGCTCTGCCATAGCACCGGCCTAGCGCAGGCGCTCCGCGAAGCGGACACTGCCGAGGAAATGCATGCAGCAGTCGTGAAGTGCGAAAAGGATGCGCTTGCCCGCATCTGATCGACCGCATGGATGGTGGTGCGGGACGTCCCGGACCGCGAGCCTGCGGAAGCCGCCCTCGGTCCCGGAGGTCCCGAGCCACTGGCGCGGACTGCCCATGGTGGTGCGGGACGTCCCGGACCGCGAGTTGTCCCCTGAGCTGAGGCGGTACGCTGATTACGTGCTTGGGTTGGACACTCCGATCCCGTGTGTGTACACTGAGAGGGTGCAGGTAGCCACTGTTGCAGGCACGGAAACAAACGAGCCCAGGAAATCCCATGAACATTGTCGTGCTTGACGGATATGCATTGAACCCCGGCGATTTGAGCTGGTCGGCTTTGGAGGCTCTTGGCACTGTGCGTGTCTTCGACCGGACACCCTCGCACCTGACGGTCGAACGTGCGCTCGGTGCCGAGATCGTGTTGACCAACAAGACCGTTTTGGGAAGAGCCGAGATCCAGGCGCTTCCGGCTCTCCGCTACATCGGGGTTCTTGCAACGGGGTACAATGTGGTGGATGTCGAGTGCGCCACCGAGTGCAATGTGGTGGTCACGAATGTTCCCGCCTACAGCACGGAGTCCGTCGCGCAGGCCGTGTTCGCCCTGATCCTCGAGTTCTCGAACCAAGTTGCGCTGCACACCGAGTCCGTGTCTCAAGGCGAATGGACCGCAGCCCTCGATTTTTCGTACTGGAAGGCACCGCTCACCGAGCTTTCTGGCAAGACACTGGGAATCATTGGCCTGGGCACAATTGGCCGCGCGGTTGCGCGGATTGGGCGCGCTTTTGGCATGCGTGTGGTTGCAGCCGTGCGGACGATACCATCCTCTCTGCCCGAAGGCGTGGAAATCGTTTCCCCCGAGGAAGTGTTCAGGCAGAGCGATGTGCTTTCCCTGCATTGCCCGTTGACGGAACAGACCGAAAGAATGGTGAATGCGGAACGGCTTTCGTGGATGAAGCCAACGGCCTTTTTGGTGAACACGAGTCGCGGTGGCGTGGTCGATCCACAAGCATTGGCGGACGCTCTGAACGAAGGGCGGATCGCAGGCGCGGGTTTGGATGTGATGGATCGCGAGCCTCCGGCCGCGGACGATCCTCTGCTCTCCGCACGCAATCTCCATATCACCCCGCACATTGCCTGGGCGACCCGGGAGTCGCGCACTCGCCTTCTAGAAACCGGGATCGAGAATGTCCGCGCGTTTCTCGCGGACTCCGCACAAAACGTGGTGCGTGGATAGAAAGACAAGGTCATGCCCTCGGGAAATCGCAAACGTAGATCTGGGCGGCGTGCAGCCGGGGCATCGCAGGCGAGAAGCGGTGGCTCGGCTCCGGCCCAGGCGGGACGCGACGGGGATGTCGCGCGATCTGG
>JAGLDW010001555.1 GCA_023145395.1 Lentisphaeria bacterium
CGATTCCTGCAGCATCTCCAGAACGAGGGACTCAGTCGCAGCACGCTCAACCGCAAGACTTCCAGCATGCGATCCTTTTTTCGGCATCTAGTCCGGGAGGAACTGGTGGATGGCAACCCCTTTTCCGCGATGCGCACGGCCAAAGCCGTGAGGAAGTTGCCAGAGGTGCTTTCCGTCGAAGAAGTGGGACGGCTTCTGGAGGCGCCGGAAGAGTATTGGCGGCAGAACAGTGGGGACGGACCGCCCGGGATGGAGGAGTTTGCGGACTTCGCATGTGCGCGCGACACGGCCATTCTTGAGATTATCTACAGTGGCGGATTGCGTGTAAGCGAGGCGGTGGGGCTTGACCTGGAAGACGTGGATCAGCTTTCGGCCACCGCGGTTGTGCGAGGCAAGGGGCGCAAGGAGCGAATCGTCTTGCTCGGGCGTCCCGCGCTGGAGGCGCTGGGGCGCTGCTTGAAGGAACGTGCGCGGCTGGGGCTTGGCGGAAAGCGGGATCGCGGGCCGCTGTTCCGCAATCGCGAGGGGGGACGTCTCACAGCCCGGTCTGTTCAGCGTTCGCTTAAGAAATATCTGCGTCAGGCAGGACTTTCGCAGGAATGCACCCCGCATAAATTGCGGCACTCCTTCGCGACGCATCTGCTCGATGCAGGCGCGGATCTGCGCACGGTGCAGGAGATGCTCGGGCACGCGAGCCTCTCGACAACGCAGATCTACACCCATGTCACCGAAAAACGCCTTCTCGACGCCTACGAAAAGGCACACCCAAGGGCGAAATAGGGGTGCCGAATACGTAAACGCCAAGCACCTGGAGGGCGTGACAAGCCGTCCCGCACCACCGCTGCACATGTCCAGCAGTGGCTCGGGACCTCCGGGACCGAGGGCTGTCTTGGCATACTCGCGGGACGAGACGTCCCGCACCACCATTGCGCATGCCCGGCGCAAGCTAGAGAATCTTGACGCTCCAAAGATGTGAGCCGACGGCAAAGTAGACGCGTCCTGCGGCGAGGGCAATTCCGGCATTCGCGTTGCCTGGAGTGGCGACGATTCTCTCGACTTCGAAAGTATCCGGTTTGATTCGGAGGATCGCCTTGCTGAACACGACGTAGACAGTGCCCTCCGCACTGGTCGCCATGCCGTTGACGGCACGCGATCCATACTCGCCCAAGTCGGCAGTGTGCACGATCTTCCGTTTCTCCGGGTCGAATACGAAGAGGGCGCGGTCCGCTGTGCCATAGACCAAGCCATCGGCGCCCTTCGTCAGTAGTCCGATCTCCTTTGCCTTGTTGGGAGCCGGGATTCTGGCGCGCACCTTCCGAGTTGTCCAGTCGAGGATAAAAAGGAAAGCTGTGGTGGAGGAAGCTCGGGTGCCGTGCCCACCCGCGATGGTGGTGCCGCAGACTAGGTCGCCGTTGTCGAGCGGCACCATTGCCTGCACGCTCTGGCCTGGGAAGAGTTGCTCGTGGGTCAGGAGTTGCGACTGTTTGGTCTGGAGGTCGTAGATGCCAATGCCGCCACCAACATAGCCGTAGCCGGGAGGGCCGGAGATCATGACATGCCTCCCGTTGGGATGCGCGCAGGCTCCCCATGGCACGTTGATATCGGGCGCAAAGCTACAGGCCAGAATGGGGTGTTGTGGCTGGTCCCGAGCGACGATGTCTCCCGGTTTGGTGCGGGTTAGCGCCACGCTGCGAAGCCCGATCCACGGATTGCCCGCACCCGCTTCGATCGTTCTGACGCCAAGCATATGCCGTCCGATTTTGAGCTGTATCGGGCCATGAATCTGAATTGTGCCCAACCCGGTCTTCTTGTTGTTACCGCAGTATGGCTTGCCAATTTTCTGCCCGTCGAGGGTGAATTGCACCGTGCAATAGCCCGGCGATTGGTAGGGGTGAATCGCCAGATGGTGCTCGCCCGCCTCCGTTGTTTCAATCGGGAAGCGAACTTCGGTGCCGTACGTTTCGTCTCGAAAGAAGACGATATCGTGTTCCTCGAAATAATGGACTTGCCCATCCTCGTGTTCTGCGCGTTTGGCAAGCTCGCGAGCTGGGATTCCTCCGCCGAGTCTCGCCGGCCCGGCTTCCATGCGCCAGGGCTTGGTTGTGTCGTAGACATAGAGTTTGCCACCGCCGTAGTGGCCGCCAATGAGGAACTTGCCCTGGCTGGCGAACCCCTTCATCGCGATCGCGCCCGGTCGGTAGCGCGGAATGTTGTCGGCGGGATCGCAGACGAAGTTGCGCGATGGGTGCGCCGAGTTGCCGTAGACTTTGCCGTCGGCGCCGGTGGTAAGCACCCGAATGACACTGCCTTCTGATTGGTAGTCGAACTCGATGCGCTCCGGGTTGCCAGTATCCGGATTCTTCACCATCAGCCACATATCGACCATGTTGTAGTCCGTCAGTCGTCGTCCGTCGGGAAACAAGCCCTTCCTGGCTCCCCAATAGATGGCGCCAGATGGTGCTTTCCTGCCCATGTCGTCCGCTTGAATCTCCTCTGCTTCGCCGTTGTGGAAGCGGTAGAAATGCTTGCCATCCGTCAGGTTCGCCCGCCCGTAGACTCGACCGTCGCCTGATCGATGCACCACCGCAGTGCCGACCTTGCGCAACTTCTGGGGCACAAGCTGTCGCTTCTCGTTGGTCCGGGGGTTGTAGGCGACGATGTTGCCCAGTTGCGTGCCAATGCCGCCATACACCCAGCCCGCATCGTCCACGCCGAGCGACGACAGATATTTCTCCTTGTCATCCAGCAGGCCGTGGCTCTTGAACTGCCGTGTCTTTGGTTCGTAGGAAACGAGTGTCGTAGCCGGGTACGTTCCCCCCCAGATGGAGCCGTCCGGCGCCTCGGTGAAGGACAGGTAGCAACTCGCGTTCGGAAGAGGACGGTCTTCGTGCGTCCATTCCAGTTTGGTTGGGTCGAACTCAAGCAGCACGTTCCCTGCACCCGTGTAGAAGAGTCCGCTACTGGCTAGGATGGACCCGTAGGGCGGCGCATTTGCCACGCCCTGTGGAAAGTGCACTTGTGTAGTCCGCTTGCTGTCGATGTCCGTGACTAGAATCCAGCCGCGTGGACTTGTGTCAAGGCTGCAGGCAAGTACCAGAGACCGGCCATTTCGATCCTGCGTTGCCACGACCCCGCGCCGTTCCGCCAGCGGCACAGCGACTCCGTGATCCGTCAAATCCATGCTAGCCTGCCGATTGTCAGCGGCGAGCACGGTGCC
>JAGLDW010001556.1 GCA_023145395.1 Lentisphaeria bacterium
CGTCTCGCCGAGGACCTCGGGGGGCCAATTCTTGAGCTTGGCTGCGGCAGCGGGCGGATCGCGGGGCCTCTGGCTCGCGATGGTCATCGGGTCTACGGGTTGGATCTCCATCGTGGGATGCTTCGGGAGGCCATGGTCCGCCGTGAGCGCCTCCCTCGGCGCGCGCGTGCGCGCTTGTCGTTTTTCCAAGGAGACCTGCGGCAGTTCGCCTTGGGGATGCGCTTTCCCCTGATCCTTTGTGCCTTCAACACGCTCCAACACCTTTATCTAGGGGACGTTTTTCTCGAAGCGCTTGCTACCATCCGGCGCCATCTCGCGCCCGGGGGGCGTTTTGTTTTCGACGTGCTCATGCCCGACCTCGACTGGCTCCTCCGCGATTCTTCGCGGCGCTGGGCTCGCCATCGATTTCGTCATCCGGCGAGTGGTCGATCGCTGATCTACAGCACGAACCATGACTATGATCCCGTGGGACAGATTGCCTATGTTCGGATCTACTACGATCCGAGCCCCGGAGAGACCGGACCGTCGCGCGTCGTACATCTTGCCCACCGACAATATTTTCCCCAGGAGGTAGCACTTCTCCTGACAATGGCTGGGTTTGTCGTCGAGCGGCGAGAGGGCGATTTTGAGGGGCGCCCCTTGGGACCTGCGAGTGAGTCGCAAGTCTACGTGTGCACCGTGGCGGAGGGGCGATAGTCCCGATCAGACGCTGCTGAAAAGAACGCCTCAGCACGTTCCCCTACACCAAACGACGTCAGCGTCGTGTGCGCAGCGATCGCCATTTGCTCCCCTTCATGGCATCATCTCCGTCATGGACAGGCCTTAGAGATGCCTTCAGCCTATCGCCGAGCATCGTATTTTCGCACTTCGGATGCTCACTTGTTCCATAGGCTCCCCGATGGGACGCTCCACAAGCACCTCCCCCACACCGTATCGCAACTCAAGCTGTTTGGAGAATCGTGATGCTTCAACGTCTAGATCTTCGAAACGTCACTGTGTTCCGCAAGGCTGTCTTCAAGTTCACTAAGCACATAAACGTTATCCATGGCGTAAACGGTTCTGGAAAGAGCCATGTGCTGAAGCTTGCATACGTGCTTCAACACGCGCTTGCATTCCCTCCATCAACGTCCCCAGATTCGCCGCCCGCAAAGGGAGCATTGCAGCGCATCTTTGCTAGTGAGTTGGTCGAAGTATTCCGACCCGATTCGCTGGGGCGGCTGACGACTCGAACTCGAGGGAGGGTGAAAGCGACGGTCGAGGCTCGTTTCTTGAAGACGTCGCAACGGACGTCGTTCTCCTTTCACACTGCCAGTCGCTCGGAGGTCAAGATCACCCAGATTCCGAGAAATTGGGAAGCTCGTCCCCCTGTCTTCATTCCGCCTCGAGAAGCCTTGAGCATGTACCCGGGTTTCGTGTCGCTCTACGACGCTCATGCCATCGAGTTCGACCGAACGTGGCGGGATTTGTGCCAACTGCTAGGTGCGCCGGTGGCTCGGGGCCCAAGAGCGGCTGGGGTGCACGAACTACTTGGTCCGATTGAGGAGGTGATGGGGGGGCGAGTGGACGTCGACAGGGCCGGGCGCTTCTATTTGGTGGACGACCAGGGTCGGATTGAGATGCACCTCGTTGCGGAGGGCTTTCGCAAGCTGGCGATGATCGCCCGTCTGATCGCAACCGGTAGCCTTGTTGGCAAGGGTTGCCTTCTTTGGGATGAGCCGGAGGCTAACCTGAATCCCCTCCTAGTTCAGAAGGTCGCAAGAGTGCTGTTCGAACTGGCCGCTCAAGGCATCCAGGTGTTCATTGCCACTCACAGCCTTTTCCTGATGCGGGAGTTGCACATTCTACGCAAGAGTTTATTCAAGGACGTCGAAGCAAGGTACTTTGGCTTACATCTTGCGGACGGCGAGGTCAGCGTCCAGCAAGGTGAGAGTCTCGAACAGACCGGCGACTTCACCGCTCTCGATCAAGATCTCCTGCAGACGGATAGGTACATCGACCTTGAGACCGGGGCGCAATCATGACGGTGGTGGATGTCGAGAATCTCGTCTTTACTTTCGACAACTCTGTAGAGCCGTTTCAGTACGAAGCCGCTGGCACTGTTGTCGATGGTTGGCCCAACGGGACCAAGGTGGCGGATGTGATCGCAAACGAGTTGCCAAGCCCCCCTGCTGTCACTTGGCTTGTTGAAGCAAAAAACTTTCGTGTTATCCACAATCCACCGAAGCTTGCGAATATCGCCGGGCTGGCGGTCACCATGATGGAAAAAGCGGACGGGACAATAGCGGGCATGATTGCGGTCAGTGCGGTTTCCACCGATGCTGCTGCGCGTGCACACGCGACATCAGCGACGCAGTCCGCAGCTCATCGAGTCGTCCTCCATCTTGAGCCACATCCAGCAGGTGGTGGTCACTCAAACCTGTTTCCGGTGAACTTCTCTGCGAACGTGTGGATGAAGCTCAAGCAGCTGGTGTCTCACATCGATCCACACCCGCTTGTCCTTAGTATCGCAAGTACTCAAGCGGCCGGTGTGCCGTGGGAGGTGGCATAGGTGCGGCAAACGGCTGTTCCGAAAGGATAAGGCGTTCAAGCCCGTGTTTGCAATGAGGCGGCGTGTATCGGCGTTCTGCGTGAGTCCCTTCGGGGCGGCGTTCGACTGGCGCTGACTTCCCATCCTTCGTCTTCCTCCCGACGACAGACTCCCTTTTTGGTCAGAACACCGCCAACTCT
>JAGLDW010001557.1 GCA_023145395.1 Lentisphaeria bacterium
AACTAGCGGAAACTTGGTTCAATGTCAAGCTTTGGGGCTGATAGTTGTGATGAGTGATGAGTGATGAGCAAGGCAACAGCGTCCTCCCGCAGAGGCGCAGGCCTGTCTGCTCCGTTGGCACAGACAGGCAGTAGAAATAGGGGAAGACAACTGCAAAGCTACACAAGATAAGGTTTTGCCTTCGTAGCGTGAGCAGCTTGCCTGCCACGTTGTTGGGCAGCGAGCAGGCGTGAAGAAAAGAAGCATTCTCCCGCAGAGGCGCAGGCCTGTCTGCTGGTGTTCGGCAGACAGGGCGCAGAGGCCTGTCTGTTTCGTCGGCACAGACAGGTAACAGAAAGACAGGGATGGGTGATGATAATTGCTCTCTCGTCAATCCACCGCTAAGTTCGAGAGAAAGTCGGTCGTAATCCGCTCGTGCCGGAACGACGGATGGGAGATGATCTCCTGGGCAAACGAGCGTGTTGTCTCGATCCCGCGCACGCGAAAGCGTTCCAGTGCGGTGTACATTCTGATGCAGGCCTCTTCCCTGTCCTCTCCCCACGTAATCACCTTGGCCAGCAACGAGTCGTAGTATGGAAGGACCACCATTTCGTTGTACAGGTGACTGTCCACCCGAACTCCGAATCCGTTCGGCAGCTCATCGATCGTCACCTTCCCCGAGGAGGGGAGGAAGCCGCGTCTTGGGTCCTCGGCGTTGATTCGACACTCGAGCGCGTGCCCGCGAATCTTGACGTCTTCCTGTTTGAACCGCAGCGTGTCACCAGAGGCAATGCGAATCTGCTCCTTGATTAGGTTCACGCCGGAGACGACTTCGCCCACCGAGTGCTCCACTTGAATACGCGCGTTCATTTCGATGAAGTAGAATCGATCGTTGGAATCGAGGACAAACTCCACGGTTCCCGCATTGCGATAGCCAACAGCACGCGCCGCGGAAATCGCCGAGGCGTGAAGAGCCTTGCGTGTCTCCTCATCGAGGTGCGATGCGGGCGATTCTTCTATCAGTTTCTGATGGCGGCGCTGTATCGAGCATTCTCTCTCGCCGAAGTGGACGATGTTATCTTGTGCGTCGGCGAGGATCTGCACCTCGATATGCCGCGGGCTCTCCACCGCCTTCTCGAGATACAGGCTGCCATCGCCACACGCAGCCTTGGCTTCAGCACGCGCGGCAAGGATAGCACTGTGCAACGCTTCCGGCTCGTGGACGAGGCGCATTCCACGTCCTCCTCCGCCATAGACAGATTTCACCAGTAGCGGGTAGCCAATACGACCTCCCACCGCGGCGACATCCTCGCCTTCGATAATTTCCTCACCGGGGAGGATGGGCACTCCCGCGGCGGCGACCGCTCCCCTGGCGGCGAGCTTATTTCCAAGAAGGGCCATCACTTCGCGCGACGGCCCAATGAAGACAAGCCCATGATCCTCGCACACCTCGACAAAATCAGGATTCTCCGCGAGGAACCCATAGCCGGGATGGATTGCCTCTGCGCCGGACAGCTGGGCAGCACTGACAATGGCGGGGATGGACAGGTAACTCTTCGCGGGATCGGCCGGCCCAATGCACAATTGCTCGCCCGCAAGGTTCAAGTAGGG
>JAGLDW010001558.1 GCA_023145395.1 Lentisphaeria bacterium
CCGATGTCCCCAGCGGCCGTGCCCTGCGGACTCCGCAAAGCGTGGAGGGCCGATGTCCCCAGCGGCCGTGCCCTGCGGACTCCGCAAATCGTGGAGGGCGAGCGTACCCGCAAGCCGCGAGTGCGAAAACCGATGTTTCATGGAGGGCGAGGCTCCGACGAGCCGGT
This sequence comes from Lentisphaeria bacterium, assembly GCA_023145395.1. Lineage (GTDB taxonomy): Bacteria > Verrucomicrobiota > Lentisphaeria > Oligosphaerales > Lenti-02 > JAGLDW01. Next base: position 168 of record JAGLDW010001558.1, read on the forward strand.
CCCACGACGACGGGGGACACGGACAACGCACACCGTGCCTCGTCTACGCGAGTGCCAGCAGACGCTGTGCATTCTTGTGCGTGATCTTGTCGAAGGCGCCGCGGGTGATCTTTCCGGAAGCCAATCCGCTTTCCAGGAAGTTTTTCAGCAGGACCAGCACATTGTCCCTATTGCCTGGCATGCAGACATCAGTGGCGAAATACAAGCGATCCTGAAACTCCTCCAGGAAGGAGTAGCCAAAATCGGGATCCCGACTGACCGCATTGTGTCCGCTGCCCGCGGACAAATCACCGTGCAGGTTCGGGTACCGACGCATGAGTTCTGGAATGCGCCCACCCTCGGTCACCGCCCCTTTGGGATAGCTTCCCCATTCGCTCTCCGAGAGATCTCCACTCATATGGGACCAAAAGGCCTGCGAGTGGCCGAGAAAAGTCAGAGAGGGAAAATCCTGCAACGCCTTTTCCAGGCCGGGAAGACCTCGATGATCCACAATGCCATATGTGCCTCCCGACTTGGTGGCGATATGGAACGTGAGCGGGAATCCGCAAGCCTCCACATGGTGAAACAGGTTCCGCATGAGCGGGTCGCCGAAGGGCAGATTCGCGCACACCTCCCCGATCCCCCGGCACCCCTTTTCGCGGTAGTGCTCGAGCAGGCGTGTGAAGTTGGCCTCGGGAGAGCGGAACAGTTGCCGGGGGTCCAGGTTGCAGAAGGGGACAAAGTGATCCGGGTGCTCGGCCACCACCTTGAGCACCTCCTCGTTGGACTGGATCACATGCATGCATTCCGGATTCACGCACGGGAGTAGAACACCCATGTCGATGCCCGCGAAACGATGCATCTCCAGAAGCTGTTCCGGGCTGACAAGGCGTTCCGACCCACCGGTGTACGAAAGTTCGGAGAAGCAGACGTGGTTGTGCATGTCAATGAACATAGTGACTCACATTCTGGATTTCAGATTGTTGATTTCAGATTGTTCCAAGAAGCTGGTCGATAGTCTATTACAGTAGATTCGCGGCCGTCTCGGCCAATTCGCTGCGCTCGCCTTTCACGAGTGTGACGTGGGCCGAAAGCACACTTTCCCGGAAGCGGTCCATGAGTGCGGTCAGTCCGTTCGAGTGCCGGTCGATGTAGGGATTGTCAATCTGCTCGGGATCACCCGTGACCACGACCTTGCTGCCAGATCCCACGCGAGTGATGGCGGTCTTGACCTCGAGCGGCGTCAGGTTCTGCGCCTCGTCGATGA
>JAGLDW010001559.1 GCA_023145395.1 Lentisphaeria bacterium
CCCCTGGGCGAGCGCGGATTCGTGAGCACAAACTGCGCGGTCACCGGGCGTAGCGCCTCGAAGACGCCTGCTGCGTCCTTGCCTCCCACCACACCCAGAACGGTCACGAAGGAAGTGCCGGGGAAGCGGTGCCTCAGCGCTTCGGCCAAACGTCGTGCGGAGTCCGCATTGTGGGCGCCATCGAGCACTACAAGAGGTGTCTTCCGGATGCACTCGCAGCGTGCGCGCAACTCGGGTGTCCGAAACGCACGAGGATCGGGTTCCAGTGCCATGAGCCGACACATCTTCAGTGCCAGAGCGAAGTTTTCCTCCTGAAAAGGGGCGCTGCCCTCCGCCAGCCACCCCGTCGCACCCATATCCACGCCGTGCAGGGGCGCGCCCACCTCGATCGCGCGCGCGCGCACCACATCCGCAGCCTCCACATAGTGCTGCCTGGCGCAGGCCACGGGCACTCCGGGCTTGATGATGCCTGCCTTCTCGGCGGCGATCTCGGAAATCGTGTGTCCCAGAATCTGCATGTGGTCAAAGCTGACCGGGGTGATTCCGCAGCAGACGGGCTTGGCGATGTAGTTGGTGGCATCCAAGCGCCCTCCAATCCCGGTCTCCATCACAGCGAACTCGCAGCCCGCGTCCACAAACAGACGCAGAGCAAGCACAGTCATGATCTCGAACAAGCTGGGGCTGAGGTGCTCCGCCCGCAACACGGCCTCCAGCGTCCGCGCGGCGCCATTCAGCGCTTCGTAGCTGACCAGCTCTCCATCGATGTGGAAGCGCTCCCGCACCGTCGCCAGGTGCGGGCTGGTGAACATGCCGCACCGCCGACCCGAGCAGCGGATCAACTCGGCGAGAAAATGACAGGTGGAGCCCTTTCCCTTGGTCCCCGCCACATGCGCCACCCGCAGGGAACGCTCGGGGTGTCCCGCAAGCCGAGCCAGCGGGGTCATGCGCTCCAAGCTGTACTCCCCCGAGGCGTACTTGCCCGCGGAGTTGCGCTCCGTGTCGCGATAGTCTTCGAAAATCGCGAAGAACTCCCGCTCCAGAATAGGATCATGGTCGCGCATGACTGCCGTCCTTCAGTAGCTGAGGTGGAAAGCGCCGAGGGCGTCGTCCAGCGGGATGTCGACAACGTCGATGTGAGCCACTCGCGCCATGAATGGTCCGCGCCGACAGACCTGCACCACAAGCGCAACATCCCGCTCGTCAACCTGATGGATTTGAGGCGCTTTCCACCGATTACTGATCACTTTCTCTCGTCCTCACGCGCCAAGCATGCGGTTGATCGCGCTGGAGATGGCGCGCACGGCAGCTTGGTTGATGTTGGCGTCGAAGCCAACGCCGTAGAAGGAGGCGCCCTCTTCGCTCTCGAGCCTGACAAAGGTGATGGCCTCCGCTTCGGCCGTATCGCCGATGGCGTCCTCCTCGTAGTCGTGGAGGGTGAAACGGGGCAGACTGTCGATTTTCCGGATCGCATGCACAAAGGCGGCGATGGGGCCGTTGCCACTTGCGGTCACGCGCCCTTCCCTGCCCTGGAAGGAGTAGTGGACCTCGCCCTCGATCGTGCGCGGGTCGTCCACGTTGGGGCGGGGCCAGTAGTTGTGCAGCGTGAACACACCACCATCCTTGTGAAACTCGTTCATGAAGATGTCCCACACCTCCGCGCCCTCGACCTCGCGCGCGACTCGGTCCGCGAACGCCTGCACATGACCGCTCAGCTCGATCAGCAGGCCGCGCGGGAGCCGCACGCCGTGCTGCATCTCCAGCACATGTGCAATGCCGCCCTTGCCCGACTGGCTGTTGATGCGGATGAACCGCTCGAACTGACGCCCCAAATCGGCTGGATCAATGTGCAGATACGGAATCTTCCAGCCTCCAAAACGCTCCCGGAGCGCGTCCGTCTTGCTCAGACCCTTGTGGATTGCATCCTGATGGGAACCAGAAAAGGCGGAGAACACCAGCTCGCCCGCGTAGGGGTGCCGGGGATGCACGGCCATGGAAGTCAGTTCCACGATCTCGTCGCGCACCTGCTCCAGATTGCTGAAGTCCAGGCCCGTGTCCAGACCCAAGTACTGCAGATTGAGCACCAGCGTGATCAAGTCCACGTTGCCGGAGCGTTCGCCATGCCCGAACAACGTGCCTTCGACGCGCTGGGCGCCGGCCATCAGCGCCATCTCGGTGGCCGCGACCGCGCTTCCCATGTCGTTGTGGGCATGCAGGGAGACAATGGTGGCATCGGGGTGCTTCTGCTTCTCCATGAACAGTTCGATCATGTCAGCGTAGTGCAGAGGCAGTTGCCTCTCCACGGTCGCGGGCAGATTGAGGATCACCTTTTCGCCCGGCTTGGGTCCCCATGCATCCACGACCGCGTCGCAGACTTCGACGGCGAAGTCCAAGTTTGTGTCCGTGAACTCTTCGGGGGAGAATTCCAGTCCGATGTCACTGTCGGGCATGGCGTCGGCCAGTTCGCGAATCAGGCGGACCGATTCGAGCGTGGCCGCCAGAGTCTCCTCTCTGGTCTTGCCGAAGACGAAGCCCATGTGCAGGTCACTGGTGGCCATGTACACATGGCAGACCGCGCGCTTGGCGCCCTGCAGCGCCTCGAAGGTGCGGCGGATCAGGTGCTCGCGGCACTGGGTCAGCACCGAGATTGTCACGTCGTCGGGAATTGCCCCGTCCGTGATCAGACCATGGCAGAAATTGAAGTCGTCAGCGGAGGCGGAGGGGAAGCCGATCTCGATTTCCTTGAAGCCGACTTTCACCAGCAGTTTGAACAGCTCGAGTTTCTGCGCCACGTTCATCGGCTCGATCAGCGCCTGGTTG
>JAGLDW010000156.1 GCA_023145395.1 Lentisphaeria bacterium
TACTGGCGATAGAGAGTGGCTGGATCTTGGCGAAAATACAACAACTGTCGCTGGCTCATCGACTTGGGATTATGTTCAGTGGAGCAACAATCTGGAGGATATCCCCGCCGGATCCAATATCGCGCTTGATAGACCCTATACTTGGAATATCAGTCCAAACAATGCCAGCACCTCGGACAGCGGAGACACGACCCAGTTAACCGATGGAAGCTATGCCACGGGATCTCCCATATGGCAGCATCCATCGACAACGGTTGGCTGGTCGGTTCGGCAACCGATCCAGATCACGGTGGATCTGGGAGTCGATAAGCCGATTGAAGGGGTGAGCTTTAGCACTGCGGGGGGAAGCTCAGGCGTGGAGTGGCCGAATTCGATTTTTGTTTTCACGTCGGACAACGGCATCGACTGGTACGATGCAGGCGACCTGGTCGCCTTGAGTGAAATAGAGAACGGTTCGCCGCCCGCTGGCGGCTATGCCGCGCACATTTTCACAACAACGAACGGGCTGGCCACGCATGGACGCTACCTGGCCTTCCTGCACTGGGGCATGCCCTATTGCTTCTCCGACGAGATAGAGGTCTACTCCGGCCCGAGTTCGTTCTTAACGCTCCCGCGAGGGACGGCGGTCCAGGATCTGCGCGCGGCAACCGTTGACCGCGCGGCGATCGCGATATTCCGCGAAGGCATCGTGTCCGACTTCGATACGCTCCGCACGCGGATACAGGGTTCCACGCTTTCGCCCGCAGAAAAGACGGCTCTCGAGCTGGAGTTGGATGGCCTGGAGACCGACCCCGGTATTTGCGACGGCATCGACGGAACGTCCCGCGCCGTGATTCCATCCACCGATGTCCATGCCCAGGGTTTGGCGATCTATGCGGACATCCGGAGCGAGGAAGGCGAGCCAGTCCTTCGCATCTGGGGGGGGAACCGTTGGGATCCGCTCTTCCCGACAGATGCTCGCCCAGGCGGTGCGCCCGCCGCCGATGTGGATATCGATATGGTGAAGAACGAGGCTCGCGGCGCGGTGATCAACATTACCAATGGCGAGCGGACTGAGAAAACCCTGGAACTTGTCGCCCAAGGGGTTTCCGGCGGAGCGGCTCCGGACTGGCTGAGAGTTCGGGAGGTGGCATGGACCCGTCTGCTGGACGGACCAACCAGCGGATCCGCATTGCCGCTTGCACCGATTGCCGGGGGGGTGCCAAACGTATCGGTTCCCGGCGGTCTGACCCGTCAGGTCTGGATAGAGATCGACTCAAGCACGCTCCCGGCTGGCACCACCAATATGGGAACGATCGCGATTTTCGAGGGAACCACCTTGGTCGGGACGGTTCCCCTGCGTGTCCACGTCACCCAGAGCGCCATGCCGGACAACCTGAGTCTGGAACTGGGCGGATGGGACTATTCCGACTACCCAACCCGCGATATCAACGACTCGAACCGCGCCGCCGCCATCGCGTTTCTCCAAGACTACGACGTAAGCGTGCCGTGGGCCCATGACTTTGCCATGCCTTATGGCCAGCACGATGCGGCCGGGGTGATGACCAATCCCCCCTCCACGGATGTGCTGGATGCTTGGCTGGCCAACTGGCCCGATGCCGAGGAATATGGCGTGGTCAAGACTTTTACTTCGACCCCGACCACCGCTGCTGAAAAGCAGAAGGTTCGCGACTGGATCTCCTTCTGGGCCGCGCATGTGGAGACGCAAGGGGTGGGTCGTGAAAAGCTAATTTTTAGTTTTGTGGACGAGCCAAATACAGCGGACGAGGATCAGCGGATCATCGCAGTTGCCAATGAGATACATGCCGCCGAGCCGACGGTGCGGGTTTGGGTCAACCCCCTCCGTCCAAATATCGCCGATGCCGATCCCGCTCTATTTGATGTGGCCGATACCATCTGCATACAACGTTGGTATTGCACCGGCACGCCGGATTCATTTATCGAGAGTCTGGTTCAATCGGGTAAACGCGTGGGCTATTACAGTTGCGACATGTCTGCCCGAAGAGCGGATCCCTACAGCTACAACCGGCTTCAGGCTTGGGATTGTTTCCGAAAAGACATGGTGGAGGGACAGTTCTGGTCGTTTGGTACTAGCGGCGGAGCGTCGTCATGGACGGAACCGCTTGGAAACTGGTGGTGCTCAACGCCGCAGTTTCTGGATGATGCCGGATGCACGACCGCCAAGCACATGGAGGGGATCCGCGAAGGGCTATACGACTACGAATACCTGGCCATGCTCCGCGACCGCGCCGACGCGGCGGATGCCGCCGGCCTGAAACCTGCCGCCGTGGCCGCTGCACAAGCGTTGCTCTTGTCCGGGCCTGCCGACGTGTTTGCGGCGACGGGTGCCAATAACGGAACTTGGAGTGTATCGAAAGACCGCGCGGAAGCCGATATCGTGCGCCTCCAGATCCTGCCGTTGCTTGATGAGCTGATTATCCCGTCGACCGACAGCGATGGCGACGGCATTCCGGACTTGTGGGAGTTGCAGTACTACGACGGGCCGACCAGTGCCGATCCCGCCGCGATCTCCTCGAACGGTGTCAATACCGTGCTGGAGGCCTATATTGCCGGATTCGATCCGACCGATCCCCTGACTGGCTTTGCCATTACGGGGTTTGGTGCGGATGTGGGCCTTGGCCATTACATCCTTCAGTGGGACGAAGCCACGGGACGGGTCTACTCGATCTACTGGACATCGAATCTGTTGGATGGTTTTTCCGCCGCGCTCCAGACAAATTATGCGGGAGGTGTCTTCACCGATATGGTACACGGTGCCTTCTCGGAAGGGTTCTACCGCCTGAAAGTCGAAGTCACGCCGTAGCCGCGCGGCTTGGATTGCTGGATGGGGGATGGTTGGACTGGTGGGGGATTGGGTTTTTCCTGAAATTGGACTGGAGGGCGACGCTCCGTCGGAGCCCAGTCGTATTAGAAGGACGGTATGAAGCGATTGCCCAGAAAAAACCAAAAGGTGACCAAGGGCATGCCGAGCGCGGTGCTGTTGAGCATCGTGATCCATGCCGCGCTCTTCTTGCTCGCCGGGATGCTGGTGGTCTTCACGGT
>JAGLDW010001560.1 GCA_023145395.1 Lentisphaeria bacterium
ACAGAAAGCCCCATCGGCATCCCCGGTGGGGCTTTCGTCTATTTTGGCCAGTAGTCGCGGGGTTTTGCGCCGGCCGCTTTTCGTGAACGACCGCCGCCCGGCTCTCACGAACCGACTCAAGAGATCACGCTCGAGGCATTCGACGCCCTTCTCGACCCCGATCTTGCTCTCTTTTGCCGAGAGCGGGGAGAGAGCACGGCCCGTTGGGTTACACAGATCTGCGGCGCGGAGATTTGGTTTACTGAGAGGCTGGTCTTGAGCATGATATGGAAGGAGAAGAACAATGAAAGCGGCTGAGAATGGACAAACCGCGCTGGTCGAATATGCTGCTTCCACCATCACAGGTTCTTGTCGGAAAGTGAACGAAGACACCTTTGGCATTCTCAATGAAGCGAACACATTCTTGGTGGTGGATGGATGCGGGAGCACGTCTTCAGGGGATAACTGAAGTTGCTACGGTCAAAGCCGGTCCGATTGGAATCGGTAATGGAATCGACGAAAGTGCTGAGCGCAAGGGCAGCCACATCCAGCAAGGCCGTCTTCCCAAAGCCGTTGTCCGCGACGTGGACTTGCTACGGAAAAGTGGACACGTTGATTCATGCCGCCAGGGCAAGCCGAGCAGCGTCCTTCTCATAGTTGCGCTCGACGCCGCGCGCTCCTTTCTCGATCCGGTGCTCGCCGAAATGACCGGTGCCACATGGGATCCGACTTCCTGGACATGGGCGCCGTCGACACCTTCTGACAACCCATCCGACTGAGGACCACAACCATGCCGACATACTACGAGTTCGACATCTCTCTGCAGGCAATCCAACCGCGTATCTGGCGCCGACTTCTGATCCGCACGACGGCGAACTTCGCCCTGCTCCACAAGGCGATCCAGGACAGCTTTGGTTGGCAGGATTGTCACCTCTGGGAGTTCCGGCTCCCCACCCTCCAGGGACAGCCAATCGCAGGGTTGCCAGACGGTGAGGAATACGACCGGCCAACGCCGAATGCCCGGCAGGTCAAGCTCAACACGTACTTCACCGGGAAAAGGGTCGTGGAGTGGTGCGAGTACCTCTACGACTTCGGCAACGATTGGATCCACGACGTGACACTCCTCGCGGTGCGCTCAGAGAAGGAGAGCTTCAAACGCCGTCTGCTTGGAGGCGACCGCACTGGCCCACCAGAGGACTGCGGGAGCACGCGGGGCTACGAACGGATGGTCCATTTCGTCGAGACGGGCGAGGATCTATACGGCGACGACGCGGTCGATCTGGGGGCTTGGCTCGGAGAGTGGCGACCTGACGGATTCGACCTGGCACAGACGAAGACGGAGTTCGACCGATGAGCGGCATTGAGCGTCAACACCAAGACCCGGGAACAAATTTGCAGCCTTGGGTGTTGTATTCAGTGTAAGATTTGATGTAAGGCCATGCGAAAGGAGGAGCCCATGAAGCGAAAATGCCGGTACATACCCTTAAGTAAGCAACCGCTCGTGCTGGTTCTGGGCCAAGTCCGATTCAGCCCCATCCGCCAGATGGGTGACTATATACCAGCAATTCAAGAAGAGTTCCGCAGGCACGGGTTCCCCCTGGAGCGTGCCGGCAAGGTGCAGCAGCTCATCTTCGGCCCGGGAGGGGGAGTGCCGGTCCAGGTGATTGAGCAGCAGCGGTGGGAATACAGAACCAAGGACGAGACCTCCAGCGTTCTCGTGACGCAGGACAGCGTTGTCCTTCAGGCCACCGCGTACGAGAAGTTCGAAGGCTTCGCCGAGAAGCTGCTGCACGCCGTCCGCACGGTGCTCACCAAGACCGAGCACGACCAGCTCGGCGTCGTCCAGCGAGTGGGGCTGCGGTACGTTGATGTCGTGAAACCGCGCGACGACGAAGATTTTCGCTTCTATCTTCGTCCTGGGTTCCACGGCGTTTCCGACGAGGTGTTCCAGCAGGGCACGCACCGTCTTCACGTCGAAAGCACGGGGAAGACGCCGGTGGGCAAAGAGGTCGGAACCATGGTCGCGCGCGTTGTCCAAAACGACCAGGGATTCTCACTGCCTCCCGATCTTGTTGGTGCCGCTCCCAAACACACGCCACGCTCGAAAGCCGGTGAGCTAATCACTCTCATCGACATGGACCACTTCATTGAGGGAAACTTCGATCCCGATGCAGATTGGGTCGTGGCGAGAGCATATGAACTGCATGATCACCTCGTCGAGACCTTTCACGACCACGTCGTGACCGAAGAGGCGATCGAGGTGTGGAAATGACAGCGATGCTCACCTACGCGGACTACGAAGCCGCCAAACAGACGAGCGCGATGCTCGCAGGTGAGGCCGCCTACTCACGCAGCATCGAGCAAGATCCATGGCTCGCCGTACTCAAACCCGCATGCTCGGGGAGCTCTGGCATCGTCACGCTCGTGGCCGGCTACGGCCCGATCCTGCCCCACGTCGGCTCGAGCTCCTCCATCGTCGACCGTAGGCCCGCCAAGCGCGTCTTGAATCTGGTGGTGCCCGAGGTTTCGGCCGACTTCCGCAAGGTCGTGGCACTCTCCGTCGTTGAGCAGATGCAGGAGTTGCTGGCGGCGCTGTCGCTGAACAAGTCCCAGCTCGCTCAGATTCTGCGGGTGACCCGACCGACGATGTACGACTGGTTTCAGGGCAAGGACCCAAACGTCACCAACACGGATCGGCTGCGTTCTCTCCTTCACGTCCTTGCGCGTGGCTCCGTTTCTGGCGCGAG
>JAGLDW010001561.1 GCA_023145395.1 Lentisphaeria bacterium
GACGGTGCTTCCTTCGTGGCCGATGACTCCGAGGGTGAGTGGGAGCATGCTACTGAGGGCGCCGAGCACGAGAATCACAATGACGCCGAGGGAGATAACGAGGTTCTGCCGGATGATTCGGCGGGCTTTTCGGCTCAGGGTGTAGGCGTAGTGGAAGTTTTCGAGTCGGTCCTGCATCAGGATGACGTCTGCTTGCTCGAGAACGGCATCGGATCCACGTAACCCCATACCCACGGCGACATCGGCGGCGGCCAGGCTGGGAGCGTCGTTGACGCCATCGCCAATCATGGCGACGTGTTCACCTTGATCTCGCCACGCGCGGATGGCTGCGACTTTGCCTTCAGGTTTAAGTTCGGCTTTGAAGTCGTGCAGGCCAATTTCGTCGGCGACTTTTTGGGCGGACTCTTTGCGGTCGCCAGTGAGCATAGTGACTTTCACTCCCAATGCGTAAAGTCGCCTAAGTAGAGAGGCACTTCCTGACCGGACATGGTCTCGTAGCAGGATGCGCCCATGAAGATTGTCGCCTCCGATAAGAGTTTCGGTGACGCCAATTTCAGGAAGGTCGGGCATGCTACTCCATGTGGGGGCAAAGAGGTCGCGTCGTCCCAGTTGCATTTTTTCACCCGTCACCTCACCTGCAATCCCCATGCCAGTGATCGAGCGGAAGTCGGCGGTGGCGGGAAGCGCATCATTGGGGTGGGCGGCACGCCAATGCTGGACGATGGATCGGCTAAGTGGATGGGTGGATTGATGCGCTAGGGCGGCCGCAGTGTTGAGCACTTCTTGTTCGCGTCCGGGTGGGTAGGACTCTACGGCGATGACTTCAAGTTCGCCCGATGTGATGGTGCCCGTTTTATCCATCGCGACGTGAGTGATGTCGGCGAGTTTTTCAATGGCAATGCCGCCACGAAATAATACCCCACCACGCGCCCCAGCGGCGATGCCTGCGAGAATGGCAGAGGGGATGGAAAGAACCAGAGCACAGGGCGATGCCACAACGAGCAATGTCATGGCGCGGTAGAAGGCGGAGGTTTCTCCCTGATTGTCTCCTGAAGGCGCGGTGAAGGCTGGGATGCCAAATCCTAACCACCAGATGAAAAACATCAGAGCACTGGCTCCTAACACGGCATAGGTATAGCCGGTGCCAAATCGATCCGTGAACCGCTGCGAGGGAGCTTTGCTTTCCTGCGCTTCACGGATCAGGGTGATGATGCGGGCGAGTGAGCTTTCGCTGGC
>JAGLDW010001562.1 GCA_023145395.1 Lentisphaeria bacterium
CTTGGCCGTGGCCGGGACGCATGTCGCTACACGTATCATCACGGGCGTCAATCGAATCGAAGAGCTCGCCCCGACCGCGAAGATTATCCTGGTGCCCGAATCCTACACAGACGGCAATCGTCTGGAAGCCACGGTGATATCGACGCTTTACGACTACTTCACGCTTGCGGAGCAGAGGACATCGGTATTCGGTGTGGACTTCTTTCTTTGGGCCGACGTCCCTGCACCTCAGAATTTTTTGGGCTTATCCTCTCTCCCCTCGGCCCGTGCGGCTGTACGAGCATTTTCTCGCTGGGTGCAGGCAGGCTGCGGCGAGGCCGTGGACATCATCCCGGTGACCCAGTGGTACGCATCCGCAGGGCCCGACTTCCGTTACGAACCCTGGCTGTGGGACGGTCGCTCCGAAGGCTATCGAGTCGACGGCGTGGCCTTTGCCCTGGCCCCGGTGGACAGTCCCGACACGGTTCCCCTGATGCACTGCCTGGTCGATCGCGGGGACTCCGTGGATTCCTACCTGACGCTCAATGCGCAATGCGATGACCAGGTTGTCGTCTCGTCGACCGTGATCGGCGGCATCTACCCGGCCCAGATTCCGGGCACGGTGCAGTTGCATCGCTATGGGCAGTCAGTGGCACCTTGGGACCACGCCTATGCACTAAGCCCCAATGCAACGCTCCCCCCAGGATACGAATACAACTGGCCAATCGGCTGGGTCTATCCGCCTTCGGCTTTGTGAATCACGTCCCCGGAATTCGTGGAATTCGCCGGAATTCGAAATCCAACAATCACTCACAGATGCTTTGCAGGATTCCTGTCAGGTCACTACGACAAGTGCTTTGGTTGGCCAGGCATTCCTGGGCCTCGGTGAGGCGTTCGCCGATGCATTCGGGATTGCACTCGTCTTCCGTTGTGTTCGGATCGTCGACGCAGGCCTCCTTGGCCTTGCAGCTACAAGGCACACGCGTGTCGACATCCAAATTTTGCAAGTAGCAATCGCACAAACAGCAACTGCTGTGCTGCTGACAGTAGTCGTCCATCCAGATTAACTGCAACTCGATGGCGGAATCGCAATCATCCAGGCAATCCGAGTCCGAATTGAAATCGGCACCATCGGGGCAGCATCCGTCGTCATCAATCGCATCAATGATGGGCGTGACCTCGCAACGGGCCTGGCAGCCCTCGCCCACCAAAAGATCGTGTGTGCAGGGGTCTGTGTCCTTGCAGAATTCCTCCAAGGGGCACATCCATTCGCCTGACGAAACGGCGGTATCGCAGTATTCCCCTTCGTCCAGACGAGCGTTGCCGCAATTCTCCTCGGATCCGCTGTCGCCGCAAGCAACGCAGACCAGCATCACTGTGAACAACATTGCGATGGTTCTCATGATGGTCACACTCGTTCGTTTCATTTGATTCTCCTTGTCGCCGTGTAAGACCCGCCTTAACGGGTGTGCCGATGGGGTGCTATGGGATGGGCACCGAGACCGAGTTGTAGTCGTCTATTGTGATCTTGGCTTCTCCGAAGAGGAAGGAACTTGAGAACTCGGCTCTGATCGTGTGACCGGATGCGGTCTGGATGATCAGGGTGCCCTCCTTGGGGAGAAGGCCTCCTTCGTATTCCAGGTTTTCGAAAGTGATGCTGTCGTCTCCTGCCTCGGACAGCAATTGGGCTGATCCATCGAGCAGGATGGTCGAACCGCCGATGATCGGAATGCCCGCTCGCAATCCCACGGTCAGATCCATGGAATAGGCTTGTGCCGTGCCTGGGATTTCTCCTGTACCCCGGGCCCAGAAATGACGTTCGTCTCCGCAAGTCCCATATCCGGCGCTGCTGCCGAGCAAGTTGCCGTCAACCTGGAGCTGGCTGAAGTCGGCTTCCAGATCCATGCGATCCGTCCCCCCCGAGTAGAGGAATGTGATGATTCCGGCCAGGGTCGTGTCGTGTATCTCACAGCCCTCCGAGGGAAAGGTGATGGTGACCAGGTCGGCTTCTTCTCCCTGCGCCTGG
>JAGLDW010001563.1 GCA_023145395.1 Lentisphaeria bacterium
CAAGCTTTTTCCACCGGGCTCAGAACAGCACCGGAAAGCAGAACTCTACGCGCACAAGTCGAAGTTAATCCTGCTCTGCGTCGCCCGGGCACATCTGGGCGACGGCTACCTCAGCACTGACGAATTAGATATTCTTCGCGCTCTGACCGGCTCCGCTCATCCATTTGCGCAGGATTTGCGCGTCTAGGGCACCGGCTGCGAGATGCCCGGAACCGTGCCCGCACTGGACCTTCCGTCCTTTCCCCGAGTCTCCCCGGGCCGACTGGATTCCACCTTTATCCTCCCCGCCGCGCCCATACCCCGATTTTTTTTCTTCTCGCAAGCCTTTTCATTGACAATAACTCAGAAGGTGATACACTTCTGAGTTACGAACTCGTTGGAGCAGCGCCTGATAAACATGCAGGAGGCGGTTATGGAGCGAAAAGGGAATCTCTCGATCGGCGTGCTTCGGGTCCGAAGGGACGCGAAGGTCAAGGAGTTGGCCAACGCCAAGCCGATGATTGAAGGATCGCTGTGCAAAGTCGGTACGCGATGCGGCAACCCCAACTGCCGGTGCGCCCGGGGGGAAAAGCACACGGCACACATCCTCACCAGGAAGATAGCGGGCAAGACCAAGACCAACTATGTCCCAGTAGGAATGCTCGAAGAGGTGCAGGCATGGGTAGACGAACACCGTCGGGTCAAAGGGCTGATGAAGAAGATCTCGAGGTTGAACGAACAGATTCTCCGTGCCCACGTGCCAACAAGCCGGGCCGTCGCCCGGAACCGAGACCTCGCGAGCCGGACGCGTGCGAAGTGCACCGGGCCGTGTTCCGGCACTACTTTCCCGGATTCCTCCAGTGGCTGAAGGAGGTCAGGGATCCGAGACTCCGTCCCGATCTGTGCACCTATCCGATCGAATACGTTCTGATGACCGTGCTTATGATGCACTGCGGCCAGTGCGGCTCGCGGCGCCAGTTGGGGCGCGAGCTGGTCGGCGGCCGGTTCGCGGGCAACATCTGGCGTATGGTCGGCAAGGCATATTCGACGGTCGCCTGCCACACCGACACGCTCAACGGCGTGATGGAGGCGCTGGATCCGGAGCACACCGAGCGGCTGATCGCCGTCGTGTTCGACCGGCTGCGCCGGATGCGTGCCTTGGACCGCTTCCGGTTCGACGGCAAGCTCACCGTGGCCATCGACGGCACCAAGCTTCTGTCTTTCAAGAAACGTCACTGCGAGCATTGCACGCATCAGACCCAGAACGGGATCACGACCTATTTCCATTACGTAATGGTTGCCAAGGTCGTCACCCCTATCGGCCTGCTGGTCCCACTGGCTTTCGAGTTCATCGAAAACCCGAAAGGCGAGTATGACAAGCAGGACTGCGAGCTGAAGGCCTGGCGCAGGCTGTTCGAGAAAATCGACACGCTGTTTCCTCGGCTGCAGCTCAATGTGACCGGCGACGGGCTCTACGCCGAAAAGACCACCATGGCCGACTGCGACCGGAGGGGATGGAACTTCACGATCACTCTGACCGAGGACAAGCTTCCTTCGGTCACCGCGCAGCTTCCTCCCGCCGTGTCGGAATGGACCGGCAGCCGCACCAAAACAGTCTCTGTGCGCGATCGAAACGGCACAATGAAGCAAGTATCCCGAACCGTGCGTTGGAAAACCCCGGTGCGCTATCGTGGCGAGGTATATCACGTCTTGGAAATGGAGGATTTCAATGAAAAGGGCGAACGGGTCTACTAC
>JAGLDW010001564.1 GCA_023145395.1 Lentisphaeria bacterium
ACGCAGCAGCACATGCCGGGGATCGGAGGCATCCCACCCCGTGAGCGTCCCGCGCACGGCTTCGGCCGCACACTCCAAGGTCGTTCCACCGGTGGCAATGCGTTTCCCGCAAATGAGGGCTTGCATGACGACTGTGTCTCCCTCGAACCGGCAAAGCCCGACCCTTCCCGTCATCGACACGCTCCCCCCTGTTACATCGCCCGATTCTTCGCGGACCAGCACCACGTCGCGCGTGCCGTTCGTGAGCGTGATCTCGACTGCCGCCGCGAACACGCCGTCCTCGACACTGTCGGCGAGAGGACGAACAGAGCGGATGAACGGTGTCTTTCCGTAGGGTTCCAGCACGGAGATGAACTGCGACGTCAGATCGTCGCCAAAGCGTGAGCGAAGCATGTAGCGGAGTCGTTCCGGATTGCCCTTGAATCGAGGGGGAATTCCGTCGCAGAGCGCCACTTCGTCCACAGGCGAGAGGTTGTGCACACGCAAATGCGCTTCCCAGCCCTCGGGCATCTTCCGGCGCGGCTCGACCATCGTCCAATCGACCCAGAAGCCCCCGTCGGGATTCCCCCGCTCGACGTGTTCGAGATAGGAGAAGCCCGTTCCCGAATACCGCGACGTCTGCTTCCCGTCGTACTCGGCGCCGTAGGGCACGTCCGCACCCGCGTAGGTTCCAGTAGGCTGTGCGGTCAACACAAGTCCGCTGTGTGTCACACGCGGTCCGCCTCCATTCTGGATCAAACGGTGATGGCGTCCGCCGCGCACCCAGAACAGGTCGAGCACGTACGAGTGTTCAGCGTCCACATCCACCATGACCAGACACCGTCGATAGGTCGAGACTCCGTCGTAGACTTGGCCGCCGTCCACATCGACCACACGCACCGGCCCCGCTTCGCCGAACAGGCGTGTTTTTCCGGACCACGATGTGTTGTCGGGGACCGTCTCGTTCACCATGCACGTGTTGTGGCTGATCACGTGCCGTCCCCAGGCGAAGCGCTTGTGCCAGCTCGAATTGCAGTACAGTGGGTAGCCCATATCGGGCGCCATGACGACGTTCTCGGCCACCAGCAGGACGTTGAGCCGATCGTAGTGTCCGTGTCCAGCCATGCGCCCGTAGTAGAGAGCCAGGGCGCGGCCGTTCTTGGACCATGGCGCCTGCAGGACAGCCATGCCGTGACCACCCGAATTGAAGCTTTCCAGGTGCTCAGGCGCCGTGGCCAAGGATTCTTTCAAAGCGCCAAGGAGCGCCTCCGGATCAGCCTCGTAGAGACGAAAGTGGATATCCTCGCTGCCCCGCGCCCGACCAGGGCGCAAGTCGAAAAGCCCATCAAGTGTCTTGCCATTGGCGAACCACACCTCCCGTGCGATGTCCGCAGTGCCGTAGAGACGGTATCCCTCCAGCGCCATCTCAAGCGGGACTGTTATTCCCGTACGCCCGAAGTTCATGCATTTGTCGCCATCGCCCCAGTTCGGGCTGTAGCAGTCAAGCATGCGCACGCTGGCACCCATGGTGAAGCAGGCACGAAACTTGGGAAAGTCCCGATACAGATCATGCTTGTTGTAGGCTGAGTATCGCCGCAGAAGCTCAGCCGTCTTCGAGAATGTCCGCGCCGGGATTCTGGCATAGCCAAGCGCCGCCTCGTCGCT
>JAGLDW010001565.1 GCA_023145395.1 Lentisphaeria bacterium
GCGGCGCAGGCCATGGCGTAGTGATCCATGCCGGGGTTTCCCTGGATCCGAGCGTCGCGGATACCAGCGATGAACTCCCGCAGCAAATGCGCCTCGATGTGCCGGGCAATGGCCGATGGGGAGGATTTGTCACCGGTCGAGTGGACGCTGGACATGCGCGCACTGAGTTGCACCAACTCAGCATCCCCCATGAGCGCGTCGTATATGTGGTCGTACGCGAGACTGGCTTTCTGGGCTGTCCAAGTCTCCCAGATCTTGCCCTGAACCCGACCTCGGCCCGAGCCGCCGGTCGAGCACTCCATGCCAAGTCTGAAGTGAGTCCGAAAGTCCATCTCCGGGTACAGATCCGCCATTCGGTCGAGGAGCACTGCGGCCTTGTGCGCGTAGCGTTTGTCTTCGGTCAGTGTGTAGACCAACGCCATCTTCTCCGTCACATCCAACACCTTCTCCCAGAGGCGGAATGCGTAGTACGCGGTGAAGAACCAGCGTTTGCCAGCCAGCTTGGTGCCCGTGCCATCGTCTGTCCACTCAGCTGGTGTGCCCGGTTCGGGAAGCAGAAGCCGCTTGTCTCCCCCACCAAGGCGAAACAGGTGCCGTTCGTCCAGCGAACTCTGGTAGTACGCGGCGAAGTCGTTCTTCGGGAACCATTCGTTGCAGTAGGCGCATTTGACCTGCCACGGCCGGCCAAGCAGATCCACCCGCCACCGCGATGGACTGTAGGGCGCCTTGTAGTGGTCCTGCCCACACTTCGGGCACCCGTCGCCACGATTCACCCCGGCATCGCGGGGCATGTCCTGACTCGGCAGCAGACGCCACAGCTGCTCGTCGGACAACGCCATCCACGGCGCCACTTCGGCGATCAACCGGTCGCGGTAGCTGCGTGCCCAGGCATAGGTTTCGCAGTTCCTGACGGCTTGCTTCCGCATCTCGGCGGTGACAAGGACACTGGACGTCTTGGCGTGGGTCATCGGCATCCCCGTTGCGAGCAAAAGGAACGGAACAATCACAGCTCGCGCTGCATGGTGTGTTCTAAGCGTCATCGATTCCCTCGATTCCCGAACCGCCAGACAGGAATGCCTGGAGTCACTCTACTCACTCACATTTGGGATTTCAGACTGTTGGTTTCAGATTTCTCCAAGAAGCTGGTCGATAGTCCATTGCAGCAATACAAGCGTTTCGCAACACGTTGGCTCATAAAATCTAGAATCCAAAACCACAAATTCAGAATGTGAGTACTCAGTCCTGACGCGACGAGGAACCGGGGCGGTGCCGTCTCTGCGGCCGCGAGCTGCCATGCGAACTCCGCGAATCACTGTGCGAACTCCGCGAGCTGCCGTGCGAACTGCCGGGACGGCTTGAGGATCCGCCATGCGAACTCCGCGAGTCTCCCTGCGAGCTGCCAGGGCGGGTTGAGGTACCGCCGTGCGAACTCCGCGGGCTATGTCCAGAGCCGCGCGACGAGCTGCCCCGCTGCTGGGAACCACCACGTCTCGGAGGATGCCTGCGGGTCTCGGACGGGGACCGCTTGGGCGCCGGCGCACTGTAGTCGAAGTCCTCCATCTTGCGGCGCTCGATGGGGGTGCCGAGCACGCGCTCAATCCGCCGGACCATGTCCGCGTCGTCGCGTGTCACCAGGGTGAAGGCATCACCCGTGTTTTCGGCGCGGCCCGTTCGCCCAATCCGATGCGTGTACGCATCCACAGTGTCCGGAATGTCAAAATTGATCACATGGGAAATACCCGACACGTCAATGCCCCGGGCTGCGATGTCCGTAGCCACGAGAATCTGGTACTGGCCACTCCGAAAACCTGCCATCACGGCGAGGCGCCGGTTCTGCGACAGGTTCCCCTGCAGCGACGCCGCCTTGTAGCCAGCCGCCTCCAACTGCTTGCCGATGCGCTTCGCCCGATGCTTGGTTCGGGTGAACACAAGCACCGACTCCGTGTCGGTGTGCCGCAGCAATTCGACCAACAGGTCCCGTTTCAAGTGCTGCTCCACAGGGTACAAGGCATGCGAGACCGTCTCGGCCGGGGCGATGAAACCAGCCCGTACAGTCACGGGATCCCGCAGAATTTCATCTGCCACATGGCGAATGTCATCGGGCATGGTGGCGGAGAACAGCAGGTTCTGGCGCTTTTTTGGCAGGCGCTTCACGACCCGGCGGATGTCCGGCAGAAACCCCATGTCGAACATCCGGTCCGCCTCGTCGAGAACCAGAGTGTCCACATCGCGCAAATTGATGGTGCCGCGCTGGATGTGGTCAAGCAGACGTCCTGGGCAGGCCACGACGACCTCCACGCCTCCCCGTAGTTTGTCGATCTGCGGTTTGATGTTGACGCCGCCATAGACCGTCACCGAACGGCAACTAGTGCCGCGGCCCAGATCGACGAACACATCGCGGATTTGCTCGGCCAGTTCGCGGGTCGGGGCGATGATCA
>JAGLDW010001566.1 GCA_023145395.1 Lentisphaeria bacterium
GCCATCGACTCTGTGCGCGTGCTGGATCGCGCCATCGCCTTCGCCGAACCGGGAAAAACTCCCACCGTACAGCCACGGAGCGTCCGCAGCGGTTCAACTGGCACGAGTTCTTCGAGCAAACCCAAGTCAGTGGTGACAACTTGGGCGAAGACGGGTGACCGGCTGAAGATAAAGCCGCTCTACATCAGTCACGGACGCGCTGTGGCACGCAGCGTCAAACGCCCCCCGAAGATGGATGGACGGCTGGATGACCCCGCCTGGAAATCTGCGGCCGCCTACGGTGGTTTCATGCACAACACGGGTCATTACCAGTCCAAGGATCAGACCGAGTTCCGCGTTTGCCACGACGACCGTAATCTCTACTTTGGCATGACGGTCTTCGACCAGAATGTGAAGGTCATGCGCAAGCAGATCCCCAAGACCAAACGCGATGGCGCCGTCTACTATGACGACTGCATCGAGGTATTTCTGGACACCAATGGCGACCAGTCGACCTACTACCACATGATCGTCAACGCAAACGGCGCCATCTTCGACGCTTGGCGCAAGCCAGAATCGGACACATCCTGGAACGGAGTCGGACCGTCCGCCGGAATCGTGGAGGACGGGCAATGGTCTGCGGAGTTCGCAGTGCCCTTCAGCGCGCTGGGAGTGAAAAACATCACCCAGATCCGGACCATGGGACTCAATGTCGCCCGCGAACAGTATTCACGCGATGGCCATCTGCTGGCGCAATGGGTGTCATGCCTGAACCCAGGCGGCGGTTTCCATTCACCCAAAGCCTTTGGCCTACTCCTTTTTGGAGAAGCGGGTGGGAGCATGCCGGCACTGGACGCCCAGGCCTTGCGTGCGGAATGGAAGGACGGCGAGCTGATCCTCAGCCTGCCGCTGCAAAGGGGCAAGTCGTTCACAGGCAGGGCATTGGCCGAGTTCAGCAACCGCGAACTCGCGAAATGGGGCGAGACGAAGGCTAGGCTTTCCGGCAAGCGGAGCCTTCGCCAGACCATCCCCCTTCAGCCACAATGGAAGCGCTGCTTTGTGCGCTTGAGCCTGTTCGAGGACAAGGCGG
>JAGLDW010001567.1 GCA_023145395.1 Lentisphaeria bacterium
ACTATCGATCAGCTTCTTGGAACAATCTGAAATCCAAAATATAAGACATAAGAGTTCCCGTCACCCGAAGGAGAGCGTCATGCCGGATTCCACCGAGTCGGCACCATCCCACCGCAACGCCATCTGGATTTTTGGCGACCAGCATCGTGCGCAAGCGCTAAGCTGCAACGGCGATCCGAATCTCAACACGCCGCATCTCGACCGCCTCTCCGCCGAGGGGCAGAACTATTGCCGCGCCGTGTCCGGCTTTCCTCTCTGCTGCCCCTTTCGCGGCTCGCTGCTCACCAGCAGATATCCCCACGAATGCGTCCCCGGGCACGAGTACCAGATGCCGCCGGAAATGCCCACTGTCGCCCATGCCTTCAAAGAGCACAATTTTCATACAGCCTATTTTGGGAAGTGGCATCTCGACGGTTTCCACGAACGCGAGGGGCGGGCGGGAATGCATGTCATCCCCCCTGAACGCCGTGGTGGATTCGATATCTGGGCCGGTTACGAAAACAACAACAGCCAGTACGACTGCTGGGTCCATGGCGGCGAAGGGGACGACGCTTTTCAGCGAGGGCTTGAGGGCTACGAGACCGACTGTCTCACCGACATGCTTGTGGAGCACATCCACAACATGGGCACGGATCGACGTCGCAAACACACCAGCAACTTCTTCGCGGTGCTGTCCGTGCAACCGCCGCACAATCCCTACATCGCCCCCCCCGAATACATGGCCCGCCACAATCCACTCGACGTGCAACTCCGTCCCAATGTCCCTCAGATTCCGCGCATCATCGATCAAGTCCGACGCGACCTCGCAGGCTACTACGCCATGATCGAGAACCTCGACTGGAACGTCGGACGCATCCGCAAAGCGCTTGTCGAAGAGGATCTCGACAAGGACACCCACCTGATTTTCTTCTCGGACCATGGCGACATGCATGGTTCCCACGGGCAGTTTCTCAAGACTTCTCCCTGGGAGGAATCCATCCGTATCCCCTTTATCATTGGCGGGCTTCAACCACGATACGAGGGCAAGTCGGGGCGACCCAAAGTACTCGTCAACCACGTGGATATCGCCCCCACCACTCTGGGGCTCTGCGGCATTGACCCTCCGGACTGGATGCGCGGCGCCGACCTGTCCGGATTCCGGCTAGCGGAGCGCCCGCAAATCGCCGCCCCCGATTCCGCATTCATCCAATCCGTCGTCCCCACGGGACACGGAAACAGCGTGGACCGGCCCTGGCGTGCAGTGGTCTCCAACGACGGCTGGAAATACGTTGCGCTGGAGAACCAGCCTTGGCTCCTCTTCAACTTGAACGAGGATCCCTACGAGCAGGCCAACCTGGCGCACAACATGGCTTTCCGCGTTCAGCGAAAACGTCTCCACGACCGACTCGCCAAGTGGATCTCCGACACGGGGGATACCTTCGCCCTCCCCAACCTGTAAACCGAACCGCAGGTGCCTGTGGTTCGGCGCGGACCGCGCCGAGATGTCGTAGGGTCGGCGCGAAAAATTCGGCCTGACCTGGCCTCCAAATCAAAACTCACTTCACGATGCTGTAGGCACGATATGTCGTTGGCTTCATGGTGACCGCAAAGGCAGTTTTCGAGGCAGTCTCTCCCGAGGGAAATTCCTGCACCTTTGCGCTCGCGGGAAGTTTCAGTAGCTCTAGCGTCCCCTGTCGCTCGCTTCTGCGTTCGTTGAACAGAACCACGAGCCTGCGTTTTGGTCCGTCGTACACACAGACGTCTCCCTGGGCAAAGTCGCCCGACACACGTGCCAGAGCATCGTCGCGAGTGCCATGCAGGATGAGATCCTCGAATTCGGCGGCCACAAGGGACGCATCGGCAATGGCGCGGTGGAATCGTGCATCGACCACGGTGTCGTAGAAAAACATTACGCCGCCGCGGCAATCAAGCACACAGCGCATGGCACGCGTGCCGAGGGAGAAGGGACGCACGGATTTGCGGTACTCGAGCACGCCGCCAACCAGAGGCACACCCTCCAGCGCCTCGATTGTGTCCGCGATCCGTTCTGGCGAACGACCGTACCCCGCACACGCGATATCCATGGTCGCGCGCATGGCTTTCCAGTCCACTCCATAGTGCCCCTTTGTGTATTTGCATTGGTAGCCGCTGTACAGCATATACTTCGCGTCCGGCCGGACATCCTTGACGGCACCTTCTACCGCCCGCAGGATTCCGTGATTGTTGCCCAGCTGAAACTCCGTCCACTTGTCAATGTACTTCTCGACCAAAATTTGCGGGGTGAGCTTGACCTGTGGAGAGAGGTTCGCGTATTTTCGAAACGCAGCGATGCATCTCGCGTCGAAACAGATTGTGGGGGGGACTGAGACCGCCACTTCGTAGTCGGTGCAGTAGATGTCGCACGGCAGCGCTCTGACCTCCCGCCTAATCTGTTTGAGAGCGGTCTCGCGGAGTGCTTTCCCTTCGGAGCTCAGCAAGTGTGTGGGGCAGGCTCGTTTGGCGTGCAACGCGCCGGAAAAGGTGACGGCTTTGGCATCTTCGTGTTGTTTGAGGAAGGCGTCGATGGCTCGCTCATACGCATTGCCCGAGTTGTGCCAGTGCAGTGTGCTCAGCAATGCGAATCTGGACCGCAGGCCCATGGAGAACCCGCGGCGCATCGGGATGTCATGGAGCACGTTCAACCCGCAGCGCTGCCATTGATCCACCATGGCCTGAAGTTGTGCGGAGTTCGCGAGACAGCCAAGTGGATACCCGTAGCTCCACGAAGGCCAGTTCACGAACCTGATCTCTTTGGGCTGCTTTCCGGCCAGGCGCGGTCCAACCACGCACTGCAGTTCATGATCGAGCGTGGTTAGCGCTCCACCTGATGACGTCCAGCCATACGAGATGGTTGCGGGGCCCTCAGGCGCATCCTGGTCAATCTGGATGACCAGAGGATAGTTCCCCTTCACCGCCCGGTTCTGGGTGATGTCATTCCAGCGTGCACGGCAACTGAAGACATACTCTCGACCCCCTTTGATCGGCAGCATCTCCTTGGCGCGAAACCAAATCTGCCGTCCCGCTGTTTCCTGCGTGGCGTTCATCTGCACAAAGTGGTTGCCGTTCGGCTCTGTGCGCCACCGCGCGCGCCC
>JAGLDW010001568.1 GCA_023145395.1 Lentisphaeria bacterium
AAATCGCCGTTGTCTTCAGCGCCAAGACACCGAAGTTCATGGATGTCTACCACGGCCCCATGCTCAACAACAACCTCATCAAGTTCATGTTCTATCCGGAGTTCTTCAAAATCGGCGCGCCCTTCGACGTATACCTCACCTCCGACCTCGACCACCCGGATTTTCCCAAGGAGCAATACAAGCTCATCATCATGATGAACCCCTTCTACCTTGCCAGCGGCGAACGGGCCGCCATCAAGAAACTGCAAGCCGACGGACGCACCTTCCTCTGGTTCTACGCCCCCGGCTACGTTGACGACGAGAAAGGTCTGACCGTTGACGGCATTCGCGATATCACCGGCATCGAGGTCGCGGAGCTGGCCGGCAAGGAATGCCCCCGCGCCACACTGAACCCCATCAAGCATCCCCTTGTCAAAGAGTTGCCCAAGAGCCAAGTCTTCGCATCGGCCGCCTTCACCTACCCAGCCACTGTCGCCATGCACTCCGCCGAGTACGGCCCCGTGTTCCGCATCACCGACGACAACGCCGTCGCCATCGCCTCGTTCGCGGACGGCAGGACCGCCATTGCCGCACGAGCGTTCGCGTCCTGGAAATCCGTCTATTCCATCATCCCCCGGCTGGATGTGGCCTTCCTGCAAAACGTCTGCGACTGGGCGGGTGTGCACATCTATTGCCGCGATCGGCTTCCCTTCGACGCCAACCGCAACTACGTGGTCGTCGGCAACGGCTACGAACAGGCTCGCGACATTGCCATCGAGCTGCCCAGAACAACCGCCGTCACCGACGCCGTCACCGGCAAAAACCTGCCGCAACAGGATCGGACCATCCGCATCACCCTCCAACCAGCGGAAACCAAAGTGCTCCACATGGAATAACTCGCTGGTCGATTCAACCCTCGGGGACAGGATCGCCTGTCAGGTCGCAGCCAGACGCGGCAGCGCGGCATTCGCCCCAGTTCCCTAGGACTTTGTGGCCTGAGGCCGATAGGCGCCCCATTCGCACATGTCGTCCTCGCCGAGAGAGTCCGGTATGGGCTGCTCGGATTCACCGAGTGCCGCCTGGCAGCGCTTGTAGAGATCACCCCGGACATGGCGCAAGTGGTAGAGATCCCAGGTTGTGGCGAGCAAGAGAGCGCGCGCTTCCGTGGCCTGCCCCAGTTGTAGCAGAAGGTCCACGCGTCGTTCGATCCAACGCTTGTCCTCCGAAACCACGGCGTCGAAGAGTGTCTTGCGCCCCTCGGTGTCGCCCATGTCCGCCAGACAGGTGTCGAGTTCGAGGGCGACCTGGAGGTCGCCAGTGCGCTCCTGCGCCTTTTTTAGCTCGATTGCGGCCTCCTCCGGACGCTGCAACTTGCGCCAAAGCACCAGACCGCGGACCCGATGCTCGCTCGCGGTCCTGGGGGTGTCAAGCATGGCGAGTATCTCTTCGTAGTCAGGCGTTTCAGCGAGGTATAGCTCACCGTATTCGCCCATTGCACAGAGATATGTGGCTAGGTGTTCCCGCCAGGCGGCGGGATTGGCTTCGCAGGCGGCACGCAGAGGCGCCTCGTATTCCGGAAGTGGTGGTGGCGGCGCCTCGGGCGCGGCGCCGAAGAGGTCCCTGGCCTGGACCTGCGCTTCGTCGGTGTAATGGGTCTTAAGTTCGTTCCACGGCGCGAGTTCGGCAATGTGGCTGTTCCCGATCCATTCGCACGGCGGGAAGGTGCCAACGGGTTCCGGCACGTCCACGGCGGAGATGTCCACCTCCTCCTGCAGGGGTTTCCAGAAGCAGGTGAAGGCATGCTCCTCCCCGGGCGCCAGGAAGAGTTCCGTGTTCTGGTCATGCATGGCGCCGCTCTGAATCTCCGCGTAGGGACGTCCATCGTCGGTGAAGAGTCCGGGCCACGAGGCGTGCTTGCCCACGCCATACGTCCACATTTTCATGCCTGGATAGATCGTTGGGTCGGCGATGTGAAGCAATCCGGTGGATTCCTCCGGATGCCACACGCCAAAGGCGTTGCCTCTGGCCTCCCAGAAAAGACCGGTCATGCGGTCGAAATCCTTCTCTCTCTCGCCAATGTCCGGCCATTGCACCCAGTCTGCCACGTGGGCATGGCGGAAGACTTTGGCGGCCGGATAGAGGTATTTCGTCTCCGGTGTCGAGCGGACCGCAGCGTTGTTCCACAGGCAGTAGGGACGACGTATGTCACCGGGATTGCGAATGAAGAAGCGCTGGGTGATGAAGTCTTCATTCTCACCAAGCGACAGTTCGACAATCCAACTCAGACCGTACTTTCTCTCCGTCTCCCCGACCTGGATCGCGATGCGGCCTTCGGTTTCAAAGAGACGATGTCCAACAAGCTCCAGTGAAGTGGGTGAGTGAGCAATGGGGAAATTGAATTCGATGCCACCGGAAAACCAGCCCCAGCGCGGCAATATCCGGTTGGGTTTGATCACATCGTTGCGGTAGAGAGACTCCTTGCCGGCGACTTTGTCGTAGAGCGACAGCATCCGTCCGCCCAGACTGGGGCAAACCGTTGCGACGAGAAGGTCGTTCTCCAGTTCAAACGCC
This sequence comes from Lentisphaeria bacterium, assembly GCA_023145395.1. Taxonomy (GTDB): domain Bacteria; phylum Verrucomicrobiota; class Lentisphaeria; order Oligosphaerales; family Lenti-02; genus JAGLDW01. The sequence continues at coordinate 2,551 of JAGLDW010001568.1, forward strand.
TCAAGCTCAATCAGATCCCCTGCTGCGGCGGTTTCCGAGAATTGCGTGTATGGGTAGCAACCCTCTGGATCCAGGACAGCCGGAAACGCGGAACTCGGTGTTGCCGCGTACCGCTTCGTCTTGATCATCACCTTCGTGATCTGCATGTCAGTTTCTTTCTTTTCGGACGCACACTGCGCGCCATTGTCATATTCCGAGTATTTGAACAGATTCGAAACGTTGCGGCGACGGGATGGCGCAAGTGATG
>JAGLDW010001569.1 GCA_023145395.1 Lentisphaeria bacterium
TTCAGAACGGTAGATGCGTGCCTACGGCACGCTTCCCCGAGCCGTATGGATCGGATGCCTGCGGCATATTGCCGTGTCGCGGTCGAGCGGCGGTGCTGCCGGAGGTTATCACGCACTTGCTCTCGTGCGCGGGCGTCTCGCGTCTGCTCATTCGTGCACACGATATTGCGCGCCGTCTGGAGACGGAGGAGCATGGCAGGATGTTGTGGCTTCGTGCAGCACGCGTGCTTGGCTATGCGTCCAATTCAGACGCTATGGAGCTCCTGGCGACGCACCTGGCCTGTGAAGGCGTTCTGCACGAAATATCCTCGCTGTGCTGCACGAAACGTGAGGCATTTTTCCTCGGAGTTGCCGGACTTCTTCCGTCGCAGCGGGTAAGTTGCCGTGCAATCGATGCCGCAGAATCAGCGCCATGGGAACATGCATGGACTACGCTCGGGGCCGGTATTCCGCCGTCCGTGTATCCATGGCGAATGAATGGGGTCTATCCGAACAACTCTCCCGTCCGCCGTGTTGCAGCTATGGCTACGCTTGTCCTCATCCTTGAAGACGCGGTGGATGCTGTGCGCAGGCTGCTATGGGAGTACAAATCCGAGCGTCGCACGTCAGTTGAAGAGGTCGAGCAATGCTTCATCATTGAGGGGTCTCCCTACTGGAGAAAACACTACGATTTCGGACTGGCCACGCGAGAGTGCCATGTCAGCGGTCAATCGAAGGCACGCGAACTTGTAATCAATGCGGTTCTTCCGTTCCTTGCAGGTGAAGCCATCGCTGTCGGCGATGACTCGCTGCTTGATTCTCTGCTGCGTCTCTATGTCCGCTACCCGAAGACCAGTGCTAACAACGTTACTCGGCACATGTCGCGCCAACTCGGTTATGAGAGGCCCCGTACAAGCGCGGCTGTCCTCCAGGGCATGCTGCACATATACGCTAACTACTGCAGCCAGGGACTCTGTTTTGCGTGTCCGATGGCCGCGCCGCTTTCTTGTTGAAAATGTTGCCAGACACCTCCCGCCTGAGAAACAGGTGTGCTAGACGGAAATCCAGAGGCTTTCTTCAGGTCCCGGTTGACATGTAACGGGTAGAGGTTGGAGGCAAGATGACTGACGGTGTCTTCTACGCACTGAAAGTTCGGGATGTGATGGAGAAGCGTCCGCCTACCCTGCCCCCGGACGTACCGATATAGACGGTAGCACGCAAGCTACGCCGCGCCGGCAAGTATTCCGGCACTGTCCTCGGCGCAACGATAGCGGGCGCCCCACCTGTGTTGAGGCGGTATCTCGGTCTGGCCTTGCTGCCGAAGGCAGGGGTAACCGTTGGACTGGCACTGCTCGCGGCGGCGGCCTTCCCCTCCTTCGGGGACCTGATGCTCAACGCGGTACTGGCTTCCACTATCGTGAATGAACTCATTGCGCTACC
>JAGLDW010000157.1 GCA_023145395.1 Lentisphaeria bacterium
TTGGCCACGACCTGGTCGCGTTGCTGGATGAGAATGGGGCCTTCGATGATGGGTGCTCCGACGGCGCCTGCTTCCTTGAGAGCCTTGAGCACGTGCTCGGGGGCCTCAATGACCTGTCTCCTCCCCCTGGCAGAGAATACGGGGGCGAGTTGCAGGTGGGCCTGCATGCCGAGAATGCGTTCGCGGATGTTGCGGTCGAACCCCGCCATAACCGAGGTCACGATGATCAGAAGCGCCACGCCAAGCATCGGACCGAACACGCTCAGCAGCGTGATGATCGAGACGAAGGTGCGTTTGGGCCGCAGGTACCGCGCGGCCAGCAGGATGTCCGCAGGCAGTTGCATGGAGCTTTCCAGGGGGGTTCGACGCTGGGCCAAACATATCCCTCCGCTTTCCGCCTTTCAACGCCCGGCCGCGAAGGGACGGACATGTCGGACTCGGTCAACAAGTTGATGGATAGGGAGTCTTCTTGCTCGCAGGAGAGCGAATCGGTGCCATAGTGAGGATGTGTGCCAAAGAATCTGCAACCCTTGAATAGGGAGTTTGTGCCATGAGCAGGACTGTTTTTGTCGAGAATGTGGATCCGAAAGCGACTGTGGAAGCGCTGCGCAAGCTGCTGCCTGCGGGAGCGCGTGTGGATTCGATCGAAATCAATGACGATCCGAAGGCCGAGGATGGAGCGAAAGCGGCTTTTCTATCGGCTGCGAGTGGCCGGACCGTGGCCTCCGTGGTGCAGGCGCTGGATGGCCAGACCTGCGCAGGCCGTGTGTTGAAGGCGAAAGTGCTAAAGCAACGTGGAGGCAAGACCGGGGGCATGGGTGCGGGCGGCTCCGTGGGCGGGGGACTTGGTCGCGGCGCTCGTGATGGAGGGAAGCGCAGCATCTTTGGCGGTGGCAAAAACCGCGGGCAAGGCGGTGGCCGTGGACGCTAGTGTCGCACCGTAGAGATGAAGAACTCTTCGTGCTATTCCCGAGCCGGTCCATTCCGTGATCTCGAATGACCCAGGCGCTGACGCCGGTTTTTGGCTCTTGAGGAAGCTCGCCGTGCAGACGGTGTCTACGTGGGCAAGAGGCGTGCGAGCTGCCGGTCGTGCACCCGGGACAGGAGCAGGAGTGCGAGGATGGCGCCGAGAAGCGCCATCGCCATGTCGGACTGAGTGTCCCAGACATATCCCTGCGTGCCGAGAAATGCCTCTGCGGAATCTCCGATCAGCAATGCCACCCACCACTCGACTAGCTCGTAGAGCGCGCTGAAGGCGAGACAGAAACAGACGACGAGAAAATGCCGCCATATTCTGCCGTTGACCACATTTGCACGGATCAGGATCTCGCGGGCGATGATGGCGGGTACAAAGCCCTGAGCGAGATGCCCGACTTTGTCGTAGTTGTTTCGGGCTAGTCCAAAGGCGTCGCGGATCCAGTTGAACAGAGGGACTTCCGCGTAGGTGTAGTGTCCTCCGACCATGAGAATGATGCAGTGGGCGAGGATGAGGATGTAGGCGAGGGAGGTCAAACTGTGCCGCTTTCGGGTGACCGCGAGCACGACCACAGCCACCAGTGCGGGGATGACTTCGAGAAACCAGGTGAAGGTGTCCGCTGGGCGAGTTGCCGACCAGGCGAGGACGGCGATAAAAATGGCGACCCAGCACGTTGTGGTATGTTTTTTCATGATCCTGTTTCTCTGATCCGCGTTGTCGAGTTCGCGAAGGCACTGCCGCTGTGGACATCGGCCCTCCATGACGTGCGGAGTTCGCAGCGCGGCGGCTCTATTCGTGCGGTTTCTTGTCCCTTGCCGTAGTATGCTGCTTTTCCTGCAGAAGCGCCTGAAGGTCTTTCATGAGCGCTAGGTAGTCGATCGTGGGGGATTCCGTCGTGCCAATGATCCGCAGGGGAACGGGCAGGCAGAGAAGGCCGCTGCGTCGCTGGCCGATGGCAGCGACAACCGCGAGCATGGCGTCTTGGCGCATCCGGCGTTCGAGGCTGGCACCGGCGCCGATGTCGGCAAACAGCTCGAGTCGCTTGTCCGCGTGGATTTTTCCTCTCAGAGCAAGCGATCCCTGTTCCCCCGTCAAGCTCAGTTGCTGGATGATCGTTTCCCCCGCAGTCTGCTCAACCACCAGTTTGGCCGTGTGGATGGACAGTTCGGCGAAGTCGGCTAGTCCGAGTTTCTCGACCAGCTTCTCTTGCTGCTCGAAGCCAGTTAGGCGCATGTCGGAGCAGGCGGCATTGATACTAAGTTCGAGGGGAGGCGCACTCTTCCCCTTCAGGCCGGTATCTGCCTTGTAGTCGATCACGGCTGCGTCGAGTGTGCCAGTGACCGTGCCCTTCAGGGTGGGGAAGAGCACTTTGAGAACGGGTTCGAGAGGGATGTTCTGCAACGTCAGTGCCCCCGAGCTGGCCATGCGTAGATTGCGCATGAGCCGGAAACGCCCATTATAGGTGCCGCATCCGTGGCGGAGCTCGGGCAGTCCGAGCATTTGGGCGAGGAGGTTCGGTAGCGCGGGCGAGGAGAAAGCTCCTTGGAGAGCGAACTTGGCGGTGATTGGATCTATCGGGCTGTAGGGGCCGCTGATCTCCAAGTGGCCTGTCTCCCCCCCCTCCTGCACCATCGCGACTCGGGCCGACTCCATGAGCCACCCTTTTTTCTCCGTGAAGGTGGCGTGCATGCGCAGTTCGAGCATGCCGGGGGAGACACTCTTGTCTTCGCCCTTTCCTGGTTGGGGTTGCAGTTGGAACGTTCCTCTGATGTCCACCGGATCCACATCCGTGTTGTAGGTGACGCTCAGCTTGCCATCGAGCTGGACCTGGGCGCTGTCTCCCCCCCCCATCTGGCGTTGCAGCGCCGCCGAGATGTCAAAGGTGCAGGTTTCTCCCGCGAAGATGCCAGGACCGGACAGGGAGAGCTTGCTGAGCATCATCACGAAGGGCTTCCGGTTCGGACCGGCGTGCTGCTCATAGACGATTTTGAGCTCTTGGACCTTGATGCCCGCAACGTGGTAGTACTCGATGTCGATTTCGTCATCGTCGTCGTCACCATGGCCGAATCCGAAGCTGAAACTGGGGATTTCGGAGGGCAGGTTGAGACTGCCGTCGGCGTGGCGGACAATGTGGGCGATTGGCTCAACGAGCGTGATCTCGTCCACATGGGTTCCTCGGAGGATCGAGCGCCCGAGCCGGTACCTGCAGCGGACCGTCTTGCAGGTAAACACAGGCGCCTCTTTCGGTCCGATGCGGAGTCCGCTGAGCAGTACGCCCGCAGACGGCGTCACCGAATAGTCGTCCACGTGTACTTCCGTCTCCATGTCGCGTGCCAGTTTTGGGAGGATGACCCAGGGAATGACGGCAAAGCGCACGAAAAGATTCAGGAGCAGGAAGCCGCAGAGCATCGCACTTGCGCAGAGGGCGAGCCAACGCCAAATCCGCCGTTGGCGCGTGGCGGCTGGAGTCTGACCAGCGGGCGCGTTCTGATGTTCCGGTTTGGGAGCGGCTGTGTCTGCCATCACTTGTCCAATGCCACAGTGACTTCCTTCGGCTTGCGGCCGATGCGGATTCCCTGCAGTTCCTTGACGAAGTGGTGGGCGAAAAATGTGCGTGCGGGAATCTCGTCCCGATAGAGCTGCTGCCTGGAGACCACCTGCCAGCCGACGCCTTCCTTGATGGCCCGCTCGACCCAGACAATGTCGATGCTGTGGATGCAGCCCTTGAGTTTGGCGCCGCTCTCGGCGAGGGCGACTCCCAGGCGCATCTGCTGGAGAAACACGCCCGCGCGGCGTCCGTCCGTCTCCAGACGTTCGAAGTTCTTGTTGTCGAAGAAACCCTCCCATCCGCCGATGATATCCTTGCGTGGGCTGAGTGTCCCTCGCACTTCGTCGAGGTATTTCTGGATCGGTTGCTGGTCGTCAGCCTGCCGCATGAGGGACACGCCTTCGTGGACCGTCATGCTCTCGTCGTCGATGACGACGATGTCGTACTTGTCCGTGGGCAGGTGCCAGAAGATGACCTCGCGTCCGTCGTCAATGACTTTTCCCTGCCAGGGCTTGTACTTTTCACGACCTTTCTCTTTGCTTCCCGTGCGTTTTTTTCGATCCTTGCGGAACTTGCGTCCGTAGGCGACCACAAGGCGGTGCCCCGGCGTCTTGAAGTGGATGGTCAACTGGCCTTGATAGGTCTCCTTGTCCGCTGGGTTGGCGTAGAGGTAGGTGCCAACGGGCACATAGCTCCCACCGGCGAAGAGCGCGGACGCGGTGAAAGAGAGCATTGCGAGGATGGGGGCGAGCCGTTGGGGATGCATCATTTGATGGCTCCTTTCGCCTGTTTGGCGACCGGGTGGTTCGGGTACTCTTTGACGATCTTGAGGAAGATGTCATTGGCCTTTTTCTGATCTCCGGCCTCCGCCTGGATCACTCCTCGCTCAAACTCCACGTCGGGAAGGTTGGGCAGCAGGGGATGGGAGAGGATGGCGGCATCAAGTTCCGCAAGTGCGCCATCCAGCCAGCCAATTCGTTTCCAGTAGCGCGCCCGGGCGAGAGGAAAGGCACCCGTCGTGCGGTCAGTCGGGGCAAGATCATCCCATTCATGCAGGATTTTTCTCGCGTTGATGAGGAATCCTGCCTTCATGAGATCATAGAAGCGTTGCCGCAGGGCGTTGCTCTTGACGGCAGCGTAGCGTTGTTTCCTCCCGAGTTCGCGCCCGGAGAGCAGTTCCTCGAGGAGTTTGCGTCCCTGTTCCTCCTGTCCCTGGCAGAGTGCGAGGTCGAGGTGGAGGGCGATGGGTGCCTTCTCCTTGTCCGAGAGCATTTTGTCAAGATCGTCGATGATCTTCTTTGCTTCCTTGTAGTCTCGTTGGCGAAAGAGGAGGAACTCCACGTACTCTCTCAGAGCGCGTGCTGTACTGGCATTTCGGGGTCCTTTTCGGGCGATGTATTCGTAGGCCTTGCGGCTTTTGTCGGGGTGTTCCTTCGCGGCGGCGCGTGCGAGATCCAGCGCAGCGGCAAGGCGGTCCTTGTCATCGGCTTTCCCACGTCCGTTGATGATCGCTTCGCAGATGGGGATGAGATTTTCGTCAAGCTCGTGGTACTTGAGGAATGTGGCATATCCGCGGAGGGTCTGGGCTCGTAGGTCCTTGAGGTTCTGGTCGAGGATGTACGCTGTGTAGCGCTTGTAGTCCTCGCTGCTTTTCAGTTTGAGTTGCTTGGGTGGCAGTTCGTTGAAGTCGATGGTGCCGCTGGCGCTGGCTCGCTTTTGGCGGACCTTGACCCCGACGCCTGTGAGTCCGGGAAAGATGCGGCGCACCTTCGCGCTCTTCATTTTCGCACCGTCCTCAAAGAGCCATTCCGCCTCCCTGCCGCTATAGGTGCCCATCTCAGTCTCTGTGTACTGGGCGCCACCAAGTGCCATGTAGCTCCGGTGCTTGTACCAGAAGGCGGGACAGGGGGAGTCCCTGTAGTGTCCTTCCACAGTCAGCAGCTTCGTCTTCCCTGGTTGGATATAGCTGTCTGGCTTGAGAACGAACTTGTTCTTCTTGTTGATCCAGCGCGCGAGAATGGCCGTGAGGCCGCCGCCGTAGTCGATGAGCACATAGCGGATCTTGTGGGTTCCGGGGGTTAGAGGGACCGCCTTGCGACATTCGCCTCTGGCGGCGTCGCGAGCCCAGTGGTGGCCGTTGCGCTCCAGCACTGGCTTGTCATCGATCAGCAGGTAGGCGGCATCGTCGCTGACTAGCATGAACTCGTAGGTTCCGCCCTTCGGAATCTTGAGGTAGCCATCGAAGACGATAAAGCAGGCCGCAGCGGAATTGACGGGGTTGTAGGTCAGCTCGATTTTATCGACGAACACCATTCCAATGCGCTTGGAGCTGGCGAGAAGTTTCTTGGCTTCAGTCCAGTTTTTGGGGTCTTTCTCGGTCTTGGGCAGTGTGCGGACATCGGCGGTGAGGCTGGGCAGGAAAGCGCGGCGGTGGACTGCCGCCCTGCTCTTCGAACCGAAATAGACGTGGATCTCCTTGGTGGTGGATTTGGCGGCCACTAGTGCCAGCGCTTCATTTGCGGCGCTCTTTCCGAGGGGCATGAGGGGAAGTTGGTTGCCGCGCCCGTCGTAGGCCACTAGGTCACTGCCGTCCTCGGGCGCCAAACCACAGACGGGAACGGACACAGCCACGCCGCCCTGCTTGTGATTGGGTTTGGAGAGCACCCGGAACGAAGCGCGGTAGGGGGACTTGCTCGTATGCCAGGAGGCGCGTCCGGCATGTGCACTGGGTACGCGTGCCGCAAGCACGCAGACTAGTGTCAAAACCCAGATGGGGAGGGTGGTCGTGCGCATGAGGTTTCTCTTTTTGCAGTCCTAGTGCCAATGGTCCACCATACCACTGGATTGCATTCCACGCTATGCGTGGGGTCAGCCAGCGTGCTTGGACAAGATTCGGGACAGTGGTTCGAGACGGCTCGTCCCTAATGGCCCTCCCTGGACAAGGCTCGGAACACGTTCGGCAAACGATTACGGCGATGATTCGGGTTGACGATGGGAGGAGCGGTTTTTGAATCGTGTACCGTAACCCTCTGTGTAATCCCTTTTAGAGAGGCCGATACTCTCCTCGGCTGAGATTGGGCAGGGGCTGTGTGTTTTCGTTGATTCGGGCGAGGAGCTTGCCCATCATGGTCGTCATCCGCTGGGCGTGGGCGGGTTCCTGGGCCAGATCGTCGAGCTCATGTGGATCGGTATCGAGATCGTAGAGCCGACACGGGCTGGCAGGTATGGTGACGGGTTTGTCGAGATGGAGTCGGCCGAGCTGTCGCGTGTCGAGCGCGGGGTCCCCCCACATGAGTTTGAAGCGTCCGTCGAAAAGCATCTTGTCGCAGCCCATTTCCGAGTAGACCGTGTCGCGGTGGTGTTCGGTGCGTGCCTGGAGCAGGGGCACGAGGCTGCGTCCCTGGTC
>JAGLDW010001570.1 GCA_023145395.1 Lentisphaeria bacterium
CCACTCCATCATCCTGTGGGATGACCGTGTTATTGGAGTCAACCTAGTGTCCGTCCCATTCGATGACGTGCACTTCCGCTCTGGGGATTGTGACCTGTGCGCCGCAGTTCGACGCAGTCACGTACCGGGCACCATCACTCATCACATAGGCGCTTCCAGCCTTTGCGGTGGCCACGGTGACATCTGTACGCCGCAGACTCGCGGTCCCGACCACTCCTGCGGCCATCACCTTGCCGTTCCGCAACCGGCACAGAGTCACATTGCCCGATTGGTCGGTGGTAATCACATCCGTGTCGGTGTCGCGCGTGACCGTGAGCGTCACCGTTGCCTCCGCGACACTGCGCTCCACCCGCACTAGGGGAAATTTTCCGGTCGGCACTGGACAGATGACGGTTTCCACCATGCTCGGCGCCTGTTCGCGCCATTCGTAGATCAGCGCCGATGCGGGCTCAGCCCGTTCCTCGTGCAGCAGATGCCAGCCTTCCTTGAACGGTTCAGCTTGTCCGTTGATCACCGAGAGAGTCAGATCGGTTCGTGAAGGTGCCACCACGACAGCCGGCCCCTTCTCCATGCTGCCAACGACACGCATTCCATCCGCGACCACATCCAAATCCTGATGAAGCTGATATTTCATCCGGTAGTCGTGCTCGCCTTCGCCGCCCAGGTTGTCCATCACGATGAAATAGTCCGGTTTCATGAAGAGGATGGCGCGGGTATGCGTAACGGGGACCTCGGCGGGGTTGAATGCGTAATGGCCGCGCACGTAGTCGAACACAGGCGTTGTCACCCACGGATTGGCGAGTGGTTTTTCGATATAGCGAATCCGCCCGTGACGGCTCTGCCCATGCCCGTCCACCGAGATCGTGTTCTCGGATCTGCCCCCGCCGACAAAGCTCCGGTCCCCATAGTCCCGAAACGGGCCGGTCCTCGGGTGCTTGTAGATGTGCGGGATGAGATGAATGCCGTATCCCCAGACTCCGATGTCGCCGACATCACCCAGACCGCTCTGGCTGTATTTGTACTGAATGGGCCCAAAGCGAACACGCAACGCCACCGCGTCGGCCGTCCAGGCGCTGCGCATGAAGTAGGTGCCCGCATAGCATGGCTCGCCCGAGCGCATCGGATAGGATGTGTGTTGCGGAACGGAGCCCGCGAGCCCTCCGCTTTCGATGTAGTCGAGGTCTCCCCGGCCCGTCAGGCCAGGGCCCGAGCGCTTGCGCGTTGCCTGCCAGGCCAGTTCACTGGGCCATGAGATGTAGGCGAAGTACTCGATGTTCTTCTCCTGCACCTCAAGCAACTGCGCCGGCATTTCCCGGCCGAGGCGTCTGACCCACTCCATCGCCTGCAACAGCGTGCCGTAGTCGCCCCGGCCGACCTCCGGGGAGATCTCCTCGGTCGCGCCGTCGGGGTAGATGAACGCATCCGGGCCAGTGCCCTTCCAATTGTAGCGTTGCAGGAGGTCAGCAAGACCCCGGTCGGCCCATTCCTCGCGCTCTGCAATCTCCGGGAACTTGGCTGCGATTTCGAGAGTCGCCGCCGCGTTGCGAGTGCCATGATTGCCGCGTTTGATGGTCGATGCAGCGTCCACCATGAAGCGTTCATGCTCGATGAGGGAAGTCAGGATCGCCGCCAGGGCGTCAGGGGT
>JAGLDW010001571.1 GCA_023145395.1 Lentisphaeria bacterium
AACGTTGCCAAGGGGCAGGGCGGGTCTGGATTTGTCCCGGACCCAGGGCTGCACTCGTTCCTCGTTGGCCCTGGGCTTTGTTGTGTCGCCCCTTCAGTGCCCGCCCTCCGCCCTCCGCGGTCCAGGTTCAGAACATAGGTAACACATTAGGTTCAATACATCGGTAACACATTTGCCCAGATCCTTTGGAGGCCTGAAGCTTCCGAATGCCGTGGCAGGAGACCGAAATAATGAACCAGAGAATCGAATTTGTAGTGAAAGCCCAGCAATGTGGCAACTTCCGGGAACTGTGCCGGGAATTCAGCATCAGCACCAAAACCGGATACAAGTGGAAAGAACGCTTTTTGCAGTATGGCTTGAATGGGATGGAGGAGGAAAGCCGTCGTCCGAAGAGTCACTCCAAGGAGCTTTCCGAGACCGTGGTTTGCGAGATCGCGCGCCTCAAGGAGGCCCATAGGCACTGGGGGCCGCTCAAGATCCGCAACCTCTACGAGCGCAAGCATCCCGGGGAGGAAATCCCCAGCGAAAGCAGCTTCAAGAGGGTCTTGGAGCGGGCGGGGCTAACCAAGCCGCGCAAACGCCGCCGCGCACGTGAAAGCGGACGGTTGGCAACGGGCCGCAAGGCCGAGGCTCCCAACGACATCTGGACGGTGGACTTCAAGGGATGGTGGAAAGATCGCGACGGTCTGCGTGTGGAACCTCTGACCCTGCGCGACGAAGCCAGCCGCATGCTACTGGAAATGCGTGCCGTCGAGAGTACGCGCACCGAGACGATCAAGCTGTGTTTCGAGCGTGTTTTCGAGCAATACGGCCTTCCCGGGGCGATTCGCAGCGACAACGGACCGCCCTTTGCCAGCAGCAACGGGCTGCTTGGACTGAGCCGTCTTTCGGCGTGGTGGCTGGCTCTGGGGATCGATCTGGAGCGAAGCCGGCCCGGCAAACCACAGGACAACGGAGCCCACGAGCGCATCCATCTCGATATCCGCAACGAACTCCAGGCCGGCAGGGTTGGCGGGGACCAGGAGGCCTTCGATCTCTGGCGGAACGAATACAACCATGAACGTCCCCACGAAGCCCTTGGCATGGATCGTCCCGCCGAACACTACCGCCCCTCCGAGCGCAAATACGAAGGCACTCCGGATGAACTGGACTACGGAGAGATGGCAACGCGGCGGGTGAGGACAAAAACAGGAACCATCTCCTATCGGGGCGAGCAAATCATGATCTCCTCCTCGCTAGGCGGTTGGAGTGTCGGCCTCGCTCCCACTCAAAACGATTTGATCGAAGTGTGGTTCGCCAGCCTGCTGGTGGGCCATCTCGACCC
>JAGLDW010001572.1 GCA_023145395.1 Lentisphaeria bacterium
ACTCACTTTTCCCATGCCGAGCCATGACACCACTTCTCAATGGCTGGAAAATTTAGGCGGGTAACCCGAGAAAGGCAAGGAGATAGCAAACATGTCCACATCCCCGTTCGCGGTGCTGCTTGAACTTCTGAGGAAATTCGCTGTCTTGTCTCTGATTTTGCTCCTCGGAGGCGTCTCCCGAGCGACTGAGTACCATGTGAGTCCAATGGGCGACGATGCGGCGTCCGGCACGGCGGCAGCGCCGTACCGGACGGTTTCGCGCGCGGCGCGTGTCCTGAAGCCTGGTGACACGTGCCTCATCCACACTGGAGTCTACCGAGAGACAGTGACGTTGACCACGTCCGGAGAGCCCAACAACCCCATCCGACTAGCTGCTGTCGGCGATGGCCCCGTCGTCATCTCCGGCACCGACCCGTTGACAGTCAATTGGTCCCCGCATACGGACAACATCTACGTCGCCGATATCAAACCGGCGCCCTCGCAGCTCTTTATTGACGGGACGATGGCGCGCGAGGCACATTGGCCCAACGGAGCGTATGACGATCTTCTGGATCGGCCATGTGTAACTGCCGAAGCGGGCACGGGCTACGAAGGAATCGTGTGCGGCAAACTTCCACAGGGGGACTTCAACGGCGGCTATGTCCTGATCTGGCGTGGCGGAGCCTGGACCAACGCTACCGTGCGTATCAAGGACTACAAACCAGGCAAGTCGCTGGCCTTCGAGACACCCTTCAAGGCGCACAGCGACAAGTACCACAAGGGCGATGCGTTCAAACCCAAGGCAGGGAATCGTTTCCTGCTGCTCGGCTGCATGGCCGCGCTCGATGCGCCCGGTGAGTGGCTCGTGTCCCCCGACGACGGGCGTGTCTACTTTCGTCCTCCGGATGGGCGCGCCCCTGGCGAACTGCGCCTGGAGGTGAAGAAACGGGACTACGTCCTGGTCCTCAAGGGCTGCAACTACATCACTTTGCGCGGATTGCATTTTGACGGCGGTGCCATTGACATGACCGATGCCAATCATTGCCTGCTGGAAGAGTGCGAGATCACGTACTCGAACCACTTCACGCGCACAGCCAAACGTGTGCCGCCCCATCCAATGAACAAGATCAAAGGAAACGGCAATACGCTGCGGAAGTGCCGTATCGCGTACGCCGCCGGCACGAGTTTCGAGATACTCGGCGAGAACAACACGATCACGAACTCCGTCCTTCACGATCTCGGCTACATGGGGACCTACGAGGCTGCGCTCCAGATCGTGCGCAGCAAAGGCACGGTCATTGACCGGTGCAGCATCTATCGCGCCGGGCGCGGCCTGATCCAGCACCATGGCGCCGAGCGCATGCGCATCACCCATTGCGATCTGCACCATGCCAATATGCTCAGCAACGATGTTGGGGCGACCTATGCCTGGGGCACGGACGGAAAGGGCAGTGTCATCGCCTACAATTGGGTGCACCACAACCTGGGCAGCAACACGGCGGGAATCTACCTGGACAATTTTTGCAGGAACTTCCAAGTCCATCACAACGTGGTCTGGCAGACCCAGTCCACCGCCATCCGGCTCAACTGCGATGCGTTGGGTCACCTCGTCGCCAACAACACCGTGGCCCAGTCGCCAAAGGCGTTTTCGACGTTCGCCTATCACCGCTACGAGCCAAACCAAAAGGGCACACGACTCGTCAACAACCTGTTGCTATGCCGGTTCGACCCAGACGACTCGCACTATGTGATCTCGGGCGAGAAAGGCGCGTCCCTGGAAGCGAATCTGGGCGGCGCAGTGGATCGAGCCGGTGTTCCCACTGCCGGTTCGGCGGCCATCGACACCGGCGTTCCCGTACCGGGCATCACCGACGGATACGTTGGGCGTGCCCCGGACGTCGGCGCCTATGAGCGCGGCGCGCCCTACTGGCGTCCCGGCGCCGACTGGGACCCGAATCCAACAGCGCCAGAACTCGCGTTCACGCCACAACCTCCGGTTTCCGAGGCAAACATGCCTCAAGAAGGCCTGTTGCTTTGGCTCGACGCCACGGCGACGGACACGCACGAAGTGGAAAACGGGGTGCTGATACGCTGGCACGACCGTCGGCGTAACGGCCGGGTGGCGAAGGCCGGACCGGGCCTTGCCATCCTCGCCAACGCCTGCAACGGTCGATCAGTCGTCCGGTGCTCGGGGGAAGGCGGTCTCGACATCGGAACCTTGCGCAAGAATGCCGACGGCACCACGGTCTTCCTAGTCGCACGTTCCGAGGAGGACGGCGGTTTGCCCTGGCAGCGGATCTTCGTGTCGTGGACAGGAACTGGGCAAAACTGGGTGACACCCAGCTTCATTCAGATGCGCCCAAACGCAAAGTCACCCACCCCGTTCCCTCCCCGGTTGTTCACAATCGCGCCTCGTACCGACGTCGTCTTGGACCACATCACCGTAGCCACGTCTCCGAACGAGAAAGCGCAGAGCTTTGTCGGCGACATCGCAGAAGTGCTCGTGTTCGGCCAATGCCTGGATTTCGACATCCAGGAAGCCATTGCCAACTATCTCCGCACGAAGTGGGGAATCTGAAGCCAAATGAAGAAACTCCGAACGCCGAACGCCGAACTCCGAACGTCGAGGTGACGAAAGAAATAGAAGGAAAGAATC
>JAGLDW010001573.1 GCA_023145395.1 Lentisphaeria bacterium
TGCCCGGGCGGTCGCGTTGCGTTTCTGTCGAACCCGGATAATGCCAGCCGTGTGCTCCAAGAGCAAAGGCTTGGCCGATCCCGGCAGCCATCGGGATCGAATCAGAGTCGAGGTCGCCAAACGAAGTTGGCAAACGGTTAACTCCGGATTTTTCCCCCCGCCACTTCTGATGCACCTTAGCAAGGAACAGATGGCTGACGGCCGTGAGGGTCCAGTGACGCCGAAGCGAAAGGTAGTTGCGGACCTCGAAGTGGCTCAAGCCAAGTTTGTCCTTCTCATCCTGGAAACAGCGTTCGACGCGCCAGCGGCTGAAGGCCACGTGCAACAGGACCTCCAGCGGCGTGCTGTGCGGGGTGTTGGAGATGAAGAACTTCACCTCGCCGGGGTTGAGCAGGTTGCGGGCAATGATCAGCCAATGCGGGCGCGTCGGCAACCCATCCCGCTTGAGGTGGAACGGCGCCGCCTTTGCCTCCCAGACCACCGGCCCCTTGCCGGTATCCTTGACGTAAAAGGATTCCCACGGGATGGCTCGCAGGATTGGAGAGTGGCGAAGCAGAGCCCGAACGTTACTGGCCGAGGGGCTTTGGGCCTTCAGGCGGGGGACCTTCCGCGGCCGGCCGGTCTTGGGGCGGTGATGGTTTTTGTGCAACAGTTGCGGTTCTCGCAGCCATCCCGTGAAGCAGGGGGGAATCTCGGCCACATACCGCTGGCCTCGCTGGTCCAGTTCGAACAGGAACGCGGGCGTTTGCCCGTACCCCTCGTCAAACGTCAGCCACTCGAAGCGAACGCCGTTGGCGACAGCGCGGTCAAGGAGTTCCAGACCGATCCGCCACTTGGTGCGGTGTGTCATGTCCTCCGGGACGCAGGCCTGGCGGCAGCGATCGCGATCTTCCGCCCAGCCTTGCGGGAGGAACAATTCAGCGTCGAGCAGACAATGAAACTCCCCTGCGGCGTAGCCGAGGTGAACGGTGACCACGCAGTTGTCCCGCTTGCCCGTATTGCCGCACCACTGGCGTTGTACGCCGGGCGTCTTGTCGCCCTTCTTGGGATGGCCAGTCTCGTCGAGAATACCGATGGAACAGGGATGGCCGTGGTCTCTTGCCACGATGTTCGCCGTGGTATCGCGCATCCGATCTTCGTCCCATTGGTGCAAGGCGAGGAAGTTCTGCAGGTCGCGGGGCTTGATTCCCGCGGCATCGGCGATCAGCTCTATGCTTTTGCGATGGAGGTCGGAAAGCTGTCCGCCGACATAGGTGCGCAAGTGCCGTGCGGGCTCCACCCGGCCGAAACAATCGTCGAATTCTCGCAGGTACGCGGCCAGTTCGGGCTCCAATCTTCGAATCTGCTTGGCATCCATGCCGTATCTCCTTCTTTTAGAAACGGTTCCATAAGAAGGCTTCGGCATGCAGCCGGATGATTCTTGAGCTAAACTTGCGTTGTAGTACTAATACTACAACGTAAGTTTCTCATACATGATGCAGCATCTGGTTTTCGACAAGTCGATGCCCATTTCTTCCAGTTGTCGCAATCGGGTGCGTCTGTGGCA
>JAGLDW010001574.1 GCA_023145395.1 Lentisphaeria bacterium
CCTGCGCCGCCTGCCAGGGGCAGGACGGCCAAGGGCGCGTCTCCCAGTCTTTGTGCCGTCCTGCTTCAGGCGGCGCAGGTTGGTAGTTCCGTCCCGCTGCCCGCTGAGCGGGACGGCTGAAATGCGGAAACGAGAGGCCAAAATGTGTGCGTTCTACTTTTCAGTACCCCGTGTCTGCGGTACTGAACTCTTGTGTGCGTTGCCTGGATCCTCTCGCTAAAGATTGTGATTCACAACGTGTTCAGCCCGTCAGGCTCTCGTCTTTGTGCGGCGCACTTCATTCAGCACCTGCCGTACTCGTTTGTCAAAGCCGTCCGCCGCCTCACTTCCGGGCAACGCGCCTCCAAACCGCAGGTGCTGGTACTCCTCAAGCAATTTCACAACGGGCGTGAGAGCGACTGCACCCTTCTGTTCGCCAAGCAATCGGGCGTACTCCGCCACCGTGGCTCCGGTCGGCCAAGGCACTCCAATCCTACGCCCGAACGCCTCGATCAATGCCACATTTTTCCGCACCTGCCAGCGCGTGTCCTCCAGCAGCGCGTCCGGGTTGCCTGCTCGACGCAGACGGCGTACCATTCTGCGCCCGAAAAGAAAGGTCGCCACAAGCAGTATCGGCAGACCCACGGGATTCCGCAGGACACCGAGGAACACACGCCAGACACCCAGCACGAAGGCAGTGATCGCCTCCGCCATGAATCCCTTCTTCACCAGCGACATCAGCTTTTGCCATCCCGCCCCCATGCGGTCCCACAGCGCGCTTGCAGCGTTGAAATCGCTATTGCCCTGCGGAATTCCCGCTGCCGTCGTCGGTTCCACCGTCACCCAGCGCCCCGTCTCCGAAATGTATGCCTCGACCCAGGCATGGGCATCCTCCAGGCGCGAGAGGTAGTAGCGTCCCGAGGGATGTTGTTCCGCGCACACAAAACCGGTCACATAGCGCGCGGGAATGCCCCTCGAACGCAGCAGCAGCACGGCGGACGCCGCGAACAACTCGCAGTGACCTGCCCTGTGAGTCGTGAGAAACTGTCGAACTGGGTCCCCATGCTCACGATCCATCTCCACGCCCAGTTTGTAGGTGAAGCGGTCGTGGAAGAAGCGGACCAATCGCGCAACCGTCACCTGGGTCGCCTCTCTTGGGGGCGCTCCCGCCAATGCCTCTGCAGCCACCCCATTCAGGCACTTCTCCAAGTATTTCGGAACCCGCAAGTAGCGTGCTCTCGTCCCCGGGTCCTCAAGCGTGGGTCCCTGGTAGGCTGTTCCCGAAAAGCGTTCCTCCAACTCCGTCTCGTAGCCAACACCCCGCTCGAAATCCGAGTAGCTGATGGCGCCGTCCGGCGAGTTGTCCAGACTCGTGGCCACCAAGTCAAACTTCACAGCCCGCCCCGGACAGAGCAAATGGACGCTGCTGAAACGAGATGCCGGCAGAATGCCTACGCGCCTGCTGGGCTTTGGCGGTCCGGAAGGCCGAATCGGTGTCTCGCGTGTAAAAGTCATGTAGGCGAGACGTCCTCCAGCCTCCCTGGATGACATCTTCTCAGCCGTTCCGGTTACGGACCAGCGCCCCGCGCTGTAGGCGGAGTAGACCACGCCGCGCAGATAGCCGGGCGGCGCGTCGGCCGTCGCCCTCAGCACAATCGCCTTGTCCGCTCGCGTGCGCAAAGGAACCGTGCGCCAAAGATCCACATCCCGCCCGAACACAATCCGCCCCACCTTCCCCCGCCAATAACGCTGGAACAGAGAGCTGAACGAGCTTTCGACGACATGACGGTAGCGGAACGCGGTCGCTCGCAGACCCAGAACAATCGCGCCCGTTGTTCCCATTAGCACGAAAACAAGGCAGAGCCGAAGCGCTTGGCGTCGGCGGGATGGCTTGACGCCCTGCACCCGCCGAAACTGTGTTCGCGGAAGCAGTGCGAGGACGGCCAGCAACTGCACGAAGACACCAATGCCGAACACCAGGTGGAAGTTAAGCTCACGGGACCATTGCTCTGGCAAACGCTCATACGTTCCGGAAAACCCAACGACATTGCCCGCCAGAAGCATGGAGATGATGCACAAAGCGATGAAGGAGGTGATGGTGGTGTCCCGCTGCTCGAAGTACGTTGCACCGACTGCTAGCAGGAGCACGCCCGGGCCGTACACGTTCGCGGGGATCAGAAAGAAACGGTCGGCGTCCACAGGCATGATCTGGTGGGCGATGGTCGCGATGAGAAACGCTCCCACACCCGAGTAGATGAACGAACGCGAGGTCCGCGGCAACGGGCGGCGAATGACGAAGGTGCCGACGAGCCCCACAACCACCAGCACAGACATTTGCGGCGCGTCACCGGCCAGCATGAAAACGACAGTGGGACTGAGCACGGCCACAGCCATGGTCACAAGAACGGGGATGCTTTTCCTGGACAGCGAGTCGTTCATAGCCGTGTGCACCTCCCGTCCAGGACGTCCTGCGTGTGCAGCACGGTGACGTGTGCCGGAAGGTCCTCCGGCAGGGGGCGGCCCGTCTCCGCAACAAAAAACGCGCGCACGGTGACGCCAGCCGCCCGCATCTCCTCGATCAGGTCGCGGCGCACGTCATTCCATGTCAGTAGCAGGAACACAGCGCTGCTGATCCGCGCGATCTCCTGCACCAACTCTTCGTGGAACTCCGCGAACGGCTCTTCGTGGTGCGGCTGCACACAGGCTAGAATGTCGAGAATGTTCTCCAGAAATCCCAGACTGCGGCCCCCGCGGAAACGGTACACTTCAGGCCCCGCCGCGAACAGATCGATGATGTAGTCCTGCAACGCCAGGTGATCCGCCACCGCCGCCGCCAGGGAAATCGCCGCCTCGAACGGTTTGTCCAGCGGACGGAAGGGCCGCTCCCAGAAATAGGGATGTGGGCGATGCGTGTCCAGGATCAACGCCGTGCGGCAGAGATACTCCTCGCGAAACTCCTTCACGACGGGAGAGCCTGTGCGCGCCCACGAGCGCCAGTGCAGTCGGCGCAGATCGTCGCCCGTGCGAAACTCCCGGCAACCGAGAAACTCCATGGACTCTCCCACCTTCGAACTCAGAGCGATGCCACCCGCCTGGTAGCGCATCCCCGTGGAAAAGTCGAACTGGAGGATCGGGGTGAAAGCGGGGCACACGGTCAACACCCGACTCCCCTCTCCGCGCGTTCCCCAACGCCAGAGATCAAGGGGAAACGCGGAATCCACCCGCAGGACGGGAAGCAAGTAGCGGCCACGCCGATCCGCCTGGATCACGGCCTCCATCCGCAGCGTCTCACGCCCGCCAAGGACACGGCAAAAGGCGCGCCCCGAGGCGTAGCGCAACCCGCGTGGCAGCGGCAGCGAGTCCACACACAGGTCGTGGCAGGAAAACCGGGAGCGGTTGACAAGTGTGTAGGTGACAGCATGCTCGCCACCCGCACCGATGCGCTCCGGCAAGTCGCGGTGCGCCGTCACCCGCGGGCACGCGAAGAAGCCGACAACAACGTTCAGAGCCAGCAACGACGCCAGGGAGAATGCGAGGAGATGCGTCGGCATCATCAAGCTGAACATCGCGTACAGCGACACCAACGACGTGCAAAGCACCATGATCAGGCCCGCCATGGTCAAATGTTTGACCACCAACGCGTAGCACCAGATTCCAAACACCACCGTGGGCGAGCGATAGCCATCGCGGCGGGGAGGCTCCAAACCAAGAAATCTCGGCCCGTCGTAGAAACGTTTTCGGCAACGCCTGAGAAACTGAAGCATTCTAGACACGAACTCCCGGGAGCAGGAACCGACAGAGGATAGTGCATGCGTTTCAACATAGTACCCGCTCGCCTCCTGCGGTGCAAGAACAGCACTGCCCATTGTGTAACGCCTCAGTCTTGTGGGGTA
>JAGLDW010001575.1 GCA_023145395.1 Lentisphaeria bacterium
TCGCGGAGGGGAACTCGATCGTCGGGCAGGCCAGCCGCGATGGCGTCAATGCGGATGCGCTCCATCGCTTCGCCCACCAGGTCGGAGAATATCGTCAGCGCGACTAGCTGGCGGGGGGTGAAGAGGTCGCCGAACGTCTTGAGGCCGTAGAGCGGAGGCGAGAACCAGCGTGGGTTCTCAGGCATCGCTACATCTGGCTTCCACTCTGGCTGCGCCTCTCTTGCGATGGCCTCGTGCTCTAGTGCCGGAGCGAAATAGATCCTCCCACGATCGCCTTCCGCGACAATGGCCATCAATCTCGCCCCCATTCTGCCCGCACGGCCTTCTGATTTGATGTAGTCAGGCTCCATAGGTATTCCAGACATCAGACATTGGAAGTTCGCTCCACGAGACAGCTTTGTTCCCTTTCGGGCTGCTTCCAGATCCGGTGGCACACCTGTCTTGACTGTGAATCGATACCCACCTTCACCCTGGCCCTCTCCCTGAGGGAGAGGGGGAGTCAGAATCGGCTCGACGTAGGCTTCTTTGCCTTTCTTGGTTGACAGCATGTATGTCGAGATGAGGGGCACATCGACATCGGCAAACGCTGGGTTCGGGCTCTTGACCGTCCTCGCCCACAGCCAGGCGATCACGGTCAGTTCACGATCGACATACTTCTCCAGATCCGGCCGAGGGTTCTGTGAGTCATGGACCATCTCATCGGTGACCTTGATCTTGGGATACAGATGGCCGATCCGCTTCTTCGCTTCGTCCCTCATCCACTTGCCGTAGTAGCGCACGTCCTCGGCCAACCCCTGCGCACCCGACCATTTCCCACCCATTTGCGTTTTCTCACGCTGTGCGTCTGGATTGACCGGCGGTTTCCCCGCGAATTTTGGCGGGATCTCGATCATTGCCTTGTTAATCAGGACAGCCACGGGATTCAGATCGCTGGCATACGCCTCCAGACCCAATCGCTGTGCTTCGAGAGGCAACGCGCCACCGCCAGCGAATGGATCATGAAAGGCTGGAAGCTTGTTCCTATCAAAGAGATCATCCGCTCGTGGGTGATCGGCGTGCTCGGAGCAGGTTCGTCGCCAACTCTGCCAGATCTCGTCACGCGCACGTTGGACGACCTCTTCATTGGTCGTATTTTCCCACTTGACGAGATCCTCGATAATGCGGAACAGTCGCTGGCGCTCCTTCTCTTGCGCCTTCTCTGTCGGGAAGAGATCGGGCCAGCTTGACGGGTCGTCGACCATCTGAGCAAAGATGACGGCGCGTGCTGCAGCCAGCGGCCGCCGCGCCCACCACAAATGCAACGTCGACGGATGCCCGTGGCGAATCGATTTCTCTCGCTTCGACGCGGCATTAATGGCATCCAACGGCAACGCAACCTCAATCAGTTTCTTTCTCAGCGGCTGACCTTCATTCGTCATGAAATCTCCAATCGATACTCTGCAGCATGAATCTTCAATCTTCCCGTTTCGCGAAGCTCCTGCAATATTCGGCCGTCGTAGGGCTTGGCGTTGCCTTCCG
>JAGLDW010001576.1 GCA_023145395.1 Lentisphaeria bacterium
TTCGGAAATCTGAGTGTCGGCAACGGCTGGCAGAACTTCTGGGGAGAGATGGGACAGGTGAGCGTCTATCGTCGGGCGTTGTCCACAGCTGAGATCATAGCCATGTTCCGCGAGCAGGGGAAACAGTTTGGCCTCGCTACGGACACGGAGCTGATCGCTCGGGAAAAGCAGGCTCTCGAGGCCGCCCGCGCCGAAGAAGCGCAACGCGCTGCCATCGCCACCTTCTCCAAGCAGAGCGAGGCCGTGTCTCAGGCCTTCATCGAGGGTGATTTCCGCGCTGCACGGACCCGTCTGGCAAAGATTGTGGCGGACCGCCTCGTCCCCGCACACTACCGCAGCTACGCGCATCTTCGACTCGCCCAGACCTACGTGGCCGAGAAGGACACTGCGGGTGCCATCGCAGAGTACGCCAAGTTGGCCGCTGTCGAGGACTACCCCCGGGTGCATCGGCAAGAAGCGGAGGAGCTTGCCGCCGAGTTGGGGCGCCAGGCACGTGGGTTGCCCGCACGGGACCCCGCGGCCACGCGCGCAGTCATTCCCGCGATCACCACGTTTGCCGCGGAGGTCCACGTCGCTCCCGATGGAAATGATGGTGCCGACGGGTCGAAGGCGCATCCGTTCCGGACGCTCGCGCGTGCTCGCGACGCCGTGCGCACCTTGAAAGCGGGTGGTCTGGACGGTGCCATCTGCGTGCATGTTGGATCTGGAGAATATCCAATCACGGAGGCCCTGAAGCTCATGCCCCAAGACTCCGGAACCGCCGGCGCCCCCGTCATCTATCGCGCGGAGAAGATGGGCGAGGCCGTGCTCTACGGGGGAGCCCGGGTGACTGGGTTCAGACCCGTGACCGATCCCGTCATCCTCGCCCGCCTGCCTGAAGGGGGTCGCGGCAAGGTTTGGAGCACGGACTTGCGTGCGCAGGGCATCACGGACTACGGCACGCTCCGAGTGCGTGGTGGCATCGGCCAGCCTTCGGCGCCGCCCACGCTGGAAGTCTTTGTCGACGGCAAGCCGATGACTCCGTCCCGTTGGCCCAATGAGGGCTTCGTCAAGATCCGCGAACTCATCGAGTCTGGCTCGGCGAAGGAGAAGAAACCCTCCGTATTCGGCTACCTCGACGACCGGCACGCCCGCTGGACGCAGGCCAACGATCTCTGGTTGATGGGGTACTGGCACTTTCTCTGGGCCGACGCCACCATCCAAGTCGCGAAGATCGACACAAAGGCCAAGACCATCACCACCGTGAAGCCCTACAAGTACGGCAATCGCGGCATGAAGAACCATCAGGGCATCATCTACTACGCCTTCAATCTGCTCGAGGAGATTGATCAGCCTGGCGAATGGTACCTGGACCGCGAGGGGGGAGTGCTCTATCTCTACCCGGAAACGGATCTGGCGAAGGCGACGGTGGAGATTGGCATGCACTCGGGTCCCATGGTCACCTTCGACAACGTCTCGCATGTACGCTTCGAGGGACTCTGCTTCGATCTCGCCCGCTACAATGGGATCCAAGTGTCCAACAGCTCGGATTGTCTTATCGCCGGGTGCACTGTCAAGCGCATGGCTGGGACGGGGATCATCATCAACGGCGGCAAACGGTTCGGTGTTTTCGGTTGCGATGTGCATACACTTGGTCGTCGTGGCATCGAACTCCGCGGGGGCGCCCGCGAGACACTCGACCCCGGCGGGCATTTCGTGGAGAACTGCCGGATTCACTTCTTCGGGCGCGTGGATCGGACCTACACCCAGGCCATCACGCTCGGAGGGGTGGGAAACCGCCTGTCGCACAACCTGCTGTACAACTGTCCCACCAGCGTCATCAGCCTTGGCGGCAACGACCACCTGATCGAGTACAACGACGTGCACAGCGCCGTGCAGGAGTCGGACGACCAGGGCGGCATCGACATGTGGGGCAACCCGACCTTCCGCGGAAACATCTTCCGCTTCAATCGTTTTCGGAATGTTGGCAAGCCGGTGGCCGGACAGCATGCCGTGCACGGACAGGCGGCCATTCGTTTTGACGACACCATCAGCGGGCAGCTTGTCTATGGCAACATCCTCTACAAGGGCTCCAACGGGAACTTCGGCGCCGTCCAGATGAACAGCGGGCGGGACAACCTCTTCGACAACAATCTGTTCATCGACAACAAGCACGGCATCAGCGGCGGCTGGAGCCCGGGAAACGCCCATTGGAAGCAAACCCAGGAAGGGAAGAAGGGCGGTGCCTTCACCAGCGAACTCTACCTCAAGCGCTACCCCCGCATCGGGCGCATGTTTGACAAGGGGGGCCAAAACGCGTTCTGGCGAAATGTGTTCTGGCGTTGCGGGACGATCGACCGGCGGGCTCGTCACCTGGAGATGTTCGAAAATGTGATCCTCGGGGACGAGGAGGACCCGGGTTTTGTCAATCTCGAGGCTGGCGACTTCCGGATGCGGCCGGACTCCATCGTCTTCAAGCGGCTTGCCTTCCGTCAGATTCCGGTGCAGGAGATCGGTCTGTATGCGCATCCATTGCGGGTGTCGTGGCCAGTGGAAACCACACCCGTCGAGATGCCGGATTGGCGCATCGGGTTTGAGAGGAAGAAGGAGAGTTCCGGCATCATGCCCCACGCATTGGCCATCAGGCCGGTCCAGGTGCCGCGTGTGGGCAAGGCGCCGCGGATCGACGGGCGCATCGAGCCTGGAGAATGGGCTGTGAAGCCCCTGCAGATCAAGGAAAATCCATCCCGCAAGCCTGTCAGTGGACAGCCCGCTCAAGCTTGGCTGACGCACGATGGCAATGCGCTGCATGTGGCCGTGCGCATTCCCTTCGCCGGCGACGCCAGGAAGCTGTCGGCGACCAAAGGCCAGTGGGGGCAGATTGATGGGGCGGAGATCTGCCTGCGGGAGATTGGCACCACTGTCGCGGGCAAACGGGCACCTGTTCTCGTCCTGCAGGGGTATCCCAGCGGCGCGTTCGCGAAAGTACCCCATCCGGGAAATATCGTGAACCGCGAGGCTGTGGCGCTGGCACGACTGTCGAGCTTCGCCGCCATCACCGAAGATGGCGCTTGGTCGTGCGAATGGACAATTCCCATCGCCGGAATGGGTCTGGCCTACAAGCCCGGAATCCGCATGCAGTTCAACATCGGCGTCCGGCGCACCAGACCCGATGGGTGGATGGCACTCGCCGGCGCCCTCGGTGCCAACTATCAGCTCGACAACGCTGCCGTCATCGTTCTCGAGTAGCGTAGGGGGCGGCACGGAAAATAGTTTTGTCCCGCATTGCGGGGCGAGAGCGTCAGATGGTCGGACGCAAGGCACATGGAGGCCAGATTGCGGGGAGATAAATGCAATTATAACTCACATTTTGAATTTCGTT
>JAGLDW010001577.1 GCA_023145395.1 Lentisphaeria bacterium
CAAAATGTGAAGTTATTTTCGTGCGGACCCTTAGGGTCGACGAGTCTGCTTGCGCGTGCATTCCCGCGGCCCTATAGTTACCATTAGTAACGTTACCAGCGGGGGAATTCTCCGCATAGGCGACGGGGCGGAGCACGCCCGGGAATCAGACATGATGACGATCCACGAAAAACACGCAATTCACGAATTGGGCATTCTCCGGCATGTGGAGCAGGACTGCCGTTTGAGCAACCGTCTGGCGGCCCGCAAGCTTGGTGTGAGCATCAAGCTTGCGCACCAGATCCTCACGGGGATGGTTCGCCGAGGTCTTCTTCACGTGCGGAAGATCCATTCGCGCCGATGGGACTACTTCCTGACTCCCGGCGGCATCACAGCGAAGACACGTCTGACCCTGGAGTTTTTGGATTTTTCGATGCGTTTCTACCGTGAAGCGCGTCGTCGCAGTTCGCAGCTTTGCCGGCGTTTGTCGGAGTCCGGCGCTGACTCCGTTGTCTTCATCGGGTCCGGCGATCTTGCGGAGATCGCGTACTTGGGTGTGCAGGAATGGGGGTTGCAGTTGGCGGCCGTGTACGACGAGCCCGCCGGCACCACGTTCATGGGCATTCGCGTCGAGCCCCTCTCGCGTCTGTCGGACTCGTCGACGCTCCCCCTGGTGGTCTGCCTGTACGACACCAGTCTGCCAATGGGAGGCGGATATCTTCCGGACGGTGTCAAGCGCAGCGCCAACATGCATTGGATGTTCGATGAAGCCATATGTGTTTCTTGACCGTGATGGCACGGTGATCGTGGAGAAGAACTATCTTTCCGATCCTGCACAGGTTGAGCTTCTCCCAGGCGCTGGCGCGGGGTTGCGCCGGCTGCGCACGCTTGGCTTTGGGCTGATCCTCATCACCAACCAGGCGGGCGTTGGACGGGGCTTTTTCCCCGAGAGGGATGTACTGCTTGTCCATGCGCGACTGGCGGAACTGCTGGAGAGAGAACAAGTGCAACTGGATGCCGTCTACTACTGCCCCCACCACCCCGATGCGGGCTGCGGCTGCCGCAAGCCGAGACCAGGCATGCTGGACAGAGCGATTTCCGAGTTCGACATCGATCTGACCCGAAGCGTCGTCATTGGCGACAAGCCGTCCGACATCGGCCTGGGCGAGTCGCGCGGTTTGAGGACCATTCTGGTCCGCACGGGCGAGGGCGCCGAGCACGAACAGAGGGGGGATTGCTCGCCGAGCCTCACCGCCGACGATCTGATCTCGGCGGCGGCGTGGATCTCCGACGCGCTGTGCCGAGATGCGGGCAGAGGGAAGGCCCACCTGTGACACCGGCGCCCAGCATCACCGTTGACCATCGGGAGCGTGCTCCCGAACTTGTTCAGGCACTGCGGAACACGCATGGCTTTTCTGTCGAGTTCGCGCAGCTTGACAGTGGGGACTACGAGATGCCCCCGGACATTCTCGTCGAGAGAAAGACAACCCGGGATTTTTGTCTTTCAGTGATTGACGGACGGCTGTTCCAGCAAGCCTACCGGCTCGTCGAGGGGCACTACAACTCCCTCATCATCATCGAGGGTGCGAGCTTCAAGACCGACGTGTCCATCGACATGGCCT
Organism: Lentisphaeria bacterium; assembly: GCA_023145395.1. Lineage (GTDB taxonomy): Bacteria > Verrucomicrobiota > Lentisphaeria > Oligosphaerales > Lenti-02 > JAGLDW01. Next base: position 1,602 of record JAGLDW010001577.1, read on the forward strand.
GCGTGCGCGGCGCTCTTGTCACACTGGCCCAGACGTTTCGGTTGCCGACGCTGCGCACCCGCGACCAGCTTGACACCGCTTGGACTCTGGCGCGACTGCATCGGCAGCGGCAGCGCATCGGCATGGGTAGAGGGACTCTGAAATCGAGCCGAAGCAGAACGCTGGCTAGGCGAAAGGAAGCGCTCCTCCGAAGTTTTCCCGGCATCGGGCCGAAACTGGCGGGAGCGCTGATGCGACACTTCGGCAGTATCGAAGCCGTTGTGCGAGCGTCCGAGGAGGAACTTCTAGCAGTCTCCGGCATGGGTGAGATCAAGGCCAGGTCCATCCGCGACGTTGTCGCGGAGTCCGCAGCGGTCTGGCCTGCGGAGCGCGAACTGCCGGAACCGCCACCGCCGGATGCCGAAGAGAAGATTCACCACGAAGACACGAAGGGGGAGACTCGGAGAGCGGAATGTTGACCCAGTGACCCAGTCTCACTCACACACACTCACTCGCACACTATGCCATCCCGACTTCTAGCTCGTTTTCTTCGCAACACATCCTGGATGCTCGCCTCGCGGATCGCTCGCCTGGCAGCGGCTTTCGGGGTGAGTGTGCTGGTCGCCCGACATCTCGGCAGAGATGACTTTGGGCGCCTCAGTTTCGCGATCAGCTTTGTCATGCTGTTCAGCGCGTTGGGCTCGCTTGGACTCGACGACATACTGGTGCGCGAGCTTGAGCCCGCCGACATGGATTCGACCACGGAGCGGGAGATTCTGGGCACGGTGGCCGTGCTGCGTGGGGGAGGCACCATCCTGATGGCGCTTCTAGCGCTCGGCACAGCCTTTTCTCTGGGGCACGGAAGGCAGGCGTTGCTGATGATGACACCGATCTGCCTGTTCCATCTGTTCGGCAACGAAGCACGCACCTTCGAGCGTCGGTTCGAGGCGAGAGTCCAGGCGAAATGGTCATCAATCGCACAACTAGCGGCGATTCTCGTTTCGTCCACCTCTTCGGTGGCTCTTGTGGTTGCTCATTCGTCCCTCGTCTGGTTTGCCTGGGTGAAAGCGCTCGAGAGCTGTGTGCTTCTATTCGGACTGTCGATCTGCCACCTGTACACCGGTGGCCCTTTTCGCGTGCGGTTTTCGGGTCGGCGGGCAGCGACGCTCCTGCGCGCGGGTCTACCGCTACTGCTGACTGGCGTATTTCTCCTCGTCACTATGCGCATCGACCAAGTGATGATCGAACATTTTCTTGGACCAGGGCCAGTTGGATGCTACGCAGTCGCAGTACGTCTCAGCGAAGCTTGGTACTTTGTGCCATCAGTGATCGCCGCGTCGCTGTTTCCCGCGATCCTGGCGGCCCGGCGGGAGGATCCAGACATCTATCATTCGCGCCTTCAGCGCATTTACGAAATGATGACTTGGCTCGGAATCGGAGTGGCCGTTCCCACGACGATATTGTCTCCGTGGGTGATCCGCCTCGTCTACGGTGCCGAGTACGCAGCAGCGGCACCCGTGTTGAGCCTGTATGCCTGGGCTGGGGTCTTCGTGTTTCAGGGCATCGCCCGAAGCAAGTGGATCGTGGCGGAGAATCTACAGCGGTACGCCCTCATGTTCACTGGCCTGGCCACCAGCGTCAATGTACTTCTCAACTGGATCTTGATCCCGCGCGTGGGGCTCCCCGGCGCCGCCGGCGCCACCGTGGTCTCCTGCGCCTGTCAAACAATTCTGATCCCCGCGCTCTTTGCGCCCACACGACCGAGTGCGACGGCCATTGCACGCTCTCTCGTCCCGAGCGTTCTGCTAGCGGACCTGAGAGCGTGGCGCACACGCCGATGAGTACCCCTAAGGGTCCCCGCGAAAATAACTTCCCATTTTGCTGCTGTTCATTTTGATTCCTGAAGAGGCGCGAGCGAGTGGGCACACCTGAGGTGTGTCCCGAGTGAAGCAACGAAATCAGG
>JAGLDW010001578.1 GCA_023145395.1 Lentisphaeria bacterium
TTGATCGTCGGCTCCAACGGCGCAACGCCGCTGGGGACCTCAAACTCACTTCAAATCATTTGGGCTACTACCGGACAGGGACGAGTAGGCGGTCAGCGGCATGAGCCCAATAGGGCGGCAACGTTTGGTCGAGAATCAGCGAATAGTCCTCGAAGACGCCGGGGCCACCTTCCGTCACCTGCATCGACCACGCTTTGCCATCTTGTCCATCGGGCACGTCGATCTTCAGCGGTTTTGGATACTTGTTCACGCCCACCACGCTGTTCGAGAGTGTGCCCGCCGGGTCGAACACGCTCATCTTCGCCGTTTCGCCGGGCCCGGGGGCTTCGAGGGTCAGCGTGAAGGTGCGGATTCCCTTTGGAACCCAGAAGAAGAGAGGACAGCCTTTCTTGATCAGGCGTATTCTGCGTCCGGCGAGGATGAAGTTTGGGGAGAGAAGCGTGACATGTCCCACGCTTCGGCCGGTTGAGAGGACGAGAGTGTGCGGACCATTCGCGACGGCCGCCACGTCGATGTCGGCAGACTCGCCGATCGGGACCTCGCCGCGCGCCACGAGTTCGTCGGAGGGGTTGAAAATGGTCCATTTGGCGGGGGAGTTCGAGGTGCCGATCCGGCCGCATTTGACGCGGGCCTGAATAGGAGTTCCAAGGGTGCCCATGGTGACGAACATGTGCTGGCCTCGCGTTGGGATCGTGAGGGTCTCGTCGAGAGGGGCGACAGTGGCGCTGACCGTTTGTAGAGGTTCTCCGCCATACCCATCTGGCACCTGCCAGCTGCGGGATTCGAGGAACGAGCAAAACTGTAGATTCGCGAACCCGGTGCCTTCGTGCGCGTGTCGGAAATCAAGAAGATTTGAAATGGCTTTACGGGCGGCGGGCGGCGCCCCCTCGGCGATGACTCGTGCGGTGCTTGCCGTGAGTGCGGCATGCTCGAGTCCAATGGCCAGAAAACCGACGCGGACTGCGCTTGGCGCATCGTCTTTCGCTGCCTCCGCCGCTTTGCTTAGGATGCCTTTTGCCTGTGCGAAGAGCGCATCTGGAAAGAGCACGTATGGCTTGCTCGCATAGCGTGTCCAGTTGACGCCACGCATCAGATCGACATTCTGCATGGTATGATTCTCCCAGAAGTCAAAGTACTCCTTCACGAGTTTCTTGGCTGGACCGAATGCCGAGTAGAGTTCGTCCAGGAGTTGGTCCGCAGTCTTTTTGGGGCGTGTGTGGAGACGTGTGAGGACGTAGAGATTGGGTGCCTGCGTCGCCCATTGTCCGGTGAGGGAATCGAAATCGGTGAAGACCATGCCATTGGCGGCTTCGTGGCGAAACTCCTCCGCAAACTGGTGGGCAAAGATCTGGGGCATGCAATAGCCCCCGAGAAAGTAGTTAGGGCGCAGGAAGACGCGTGCGCCGGTTCGAGCCCAGCCATCCCATTGTTCGAGAACCCATTTCTGCTCCTCGGGGTGTCGGGGAAAGAACAGATCCGGCACTGTGCCGATGAAGATGTTCTGGTTCAGTTTGATGCTCGGGCTTGGTGGCGGCGCGTAGTTCACATAGGCGTAGGCGATGACCGTTGCCTTCGGATCCGTCTTCGCGGCCATCTGCTGGACGGTGAGGTAGAACTTGGCGTAGCGGTCGGTGACGACTCGGGGGCCGAAGCGGGGGTAGATGGTCTCTGGCTGTGGGCCATCCCATGACATGCAGCGCTCGCACGTGCAGAGTCCGCGAATGTCGTTCTCGCAGCAGTTGATGTTCACGAACGTGTCGGGCTGGCTCGCGCTGCGCTCTTTCCAGAGGCGCACGATTTCGGCGTGTAGTTCGGGGTTGGAGACGCACATGCTGTAGCGTGCGTGGGCGCTGCTGGGTCCGCGCTTGCCGTCGCCAATCAACTGAAACCAGTCCGGATGCTCCTTTCCGTAGCGTTTCCAGAAGCGATTGAAAGCGTGTCCGTAGCGCAGGGGCAGGGGGCTGCCCATGCGATGGCGTCTTAGGAACACACTCTGCGATTTGGCGTAGGTCTTAAGGCCTTCCCGCGTGAATCCATTGTTCATGTCTCCGCGCAGGTTGAGGCCCGGGCGCAGATTTCGGCGCAGGAGCCATGGCGAAATGGTCCGGGATTGGGTCGAGAAGGCGATGCGCGTTGTTTTGGGGACGACGATCCCGGTCTTTCCAGGCCAAATCCAGCGCACACCCATCTCGGTTTCGAGAAGTTCGTATACACCCCACAGAGTGCCGGCCCGAGTCGACATCTTGAGAGGATCCGCATCATCGTCGTCTCCCACGATGAACAGGTGTTTTCCCGCTGTTTTCAAAGCACAGTTCTCGACCGGTTCTCTTGCGGGCACGATGTCGGCTGCACGGGCTGCGTCGCAGGCGCCGATGTACACACGTGTCTCGCTTGCAGCCGCATGTGTGGCTTCTGTGATTACAGGCAGGCGAATCCCAGTGGCTTGTTCGATGTGGTCGGCCAGTTCCTTTGCCGCATATGCCGCGACGGCGGTCGGTTTCACCGCTGTCACGATTGTGGCGATGGGAGTCCTTTTATCGACAAGTAGGATGTCTGCATATGTCCAGGTGGAGACGCAGAGTGTCAGGAGGACGATCGAGATGGTGGTTTTCATGATGTGCTTTCACTTTCTCTTTTTTCGCTGCTGCCCAAAGATAGCTGTGCCCCGCCCCTAGTTCCACGTTTTGCGAACAACTTGTGATCGGCTATCTTTGTGCAGGTCTAGCCACCACATGCCCACTGCATCTCCAGGAGAAAAACAGAATCATGTTTGACAGCTCTCTTCCTCAGCTTTGCGTGGTCTTCGTCTTGGTGGTCAGTGGGTGTCTTGCGCCTCTGCCTCTCTGCGCGGCGCCGCCGAACCACGCCGAGTGGAAACTGACGTTCGAGGACGAGTTCGAGGGAGAGAAGATCGATTGGAGCGTGTGGAAATCACAGTCGGGCATTCGTGGTCGCGAGCGACTCGAGGGCCGCTGGCCGGAGAACAACGTCGTCAAGGATGGCATTCTGCATCAGCTCACGCATCGTGAGGATCCGCCACGCGGTGGCAAAGAGTGGTCGACGGCGCACATATGGACAACACCTTTCAAGCAGCAATATGGCTACTTCGAGTGCCGCATGCGCTATGGAAACCACCTCAACAATGCCTTCTGACTGTTTCGTCCGCCCAGCAAGAGCAATCCGCCGCCAAACTTCGAGATAGATATCAACGAGGGCCACACGCCACGTGAAGTCGCCATGACATTGCATTTCTTCGTCGAACACCCGCGGGAGGACGGGCCCGGCACGGACCGGGCAATGTTCTCCCGCGGCAAACATTGGGCTGCTCCAATGGATTTGGACGATGACTATCACCTGTACGGAGTCGAATGGGATCGCGACGAGATTGTCTGGTACTTCGACGGACAGCCGATTCGGCGTCTGCAAAATCCAAACTGCCATGCTCCGGTCGATATTCGACTCAGCACGGTGATTCATACACGCACGCTGGAGAAGGACGGACTTGGTCTCGGCGTCATGGACGGTGTGCGCATGTCGGTTGACTGGGTTCGGGCCTACCGGAAGGTCCGTGGGCTGCGGGAGCCGACTGGGTTGCCCGAGCTGGAGCGCTGCACGCCTCCACGGGTCGAGAAGCGGGCGTCGCAGGTGTCGCTGGCAGGACACTGGACGCCGCTGCACGAAGAAAACTTCGATAACCGCAAGCTGGGACAGTTGCCGTCTGGCTGGGAGATTGGCGATGGTCAGCCGCGCGTAGTCAAGGCACCAAACGGGATGGGGACAGGGAAGGGAAACGTGCTGGCTTTGGCGCCTGGCGACTATGTGTTTCTGCTCTTTGACAAGCCAGTCGCGGATCGACTCGACGTACGTTTTGACTACGTAACTCCCAAGGGCAAGGACGGACTGCTGTTCGTGACGCTTGGGTCGTTCGACAGGGAGGATCCGAAACTGCGCAAGACATCCTACTACACTGGGGACATTGGACCCTACATCCATTGGAGAAAGCACTTCGTCGACTACTACACGGAGACGGTCAAGTGGCAGCCGTTCGCACGCAGCGGAGAGGGGGAATCCGCTCGGGCCCGGTTCACGTTCGATGTCGCCAAGCGGGTGTTTGACTACTACGCCGGCTCGGATGGCCAGACCTTCCGCAGCGGAGGACCGTTTCGAGGAACGCAGAAAGCAGCGCATGGCATTGGGTTCCGCCATCGCGGCACGAGTGGCACCGTGTATGTCGACAGGGTTCGCATTGGGCGCGTCGAGGAATAGGGACTGCAGGTATGCGCTGTGTGCTGTCGTCGGGCACGCGCCTCTTCCCCCCCCATCCCCATCCCGGTCCGCGCTGCAACGCGGACCGGGATGGGGATGGGATTGGCGTCCTGCCGGTTCGTCAGCGCCAATCTTTCGCTCCACCGGCACAAGGCCGGTGGGGGCGGAGCACAAGACGGTCAGAGCCGCGCGCAACGCAAGCGGTTTCCGGGTTCGCC
>JAGLDW010001579.1 GCA_023145395.1 Lentisphaeria bacterium
AGTAACGATGCGACCTTGATCTTCTCGCCGTACTTCCTGGGCCGCCCCCTGCGTCGCGTTCCCGGCGTCGTCGCCGGGTAATAGGCCACGCTGTTGCGTTTGACCCGCGTGACCAGATGATTCCCCTCATCCAGCAGGCCACGGACGATGTTGCCCGAGGCGTAGTAGGCATCGGCCACGAAGTAAAATGGCTCGGGTATGCCCAATGCGTTGACCAGCAGGATCATCTTGTCGAGCAGGGTCCGCTTGTCACGATTGGAGAAGACCACGCCTTCGTGGATACGGCAGGCCAAAGGGATCGCGAATACGCTCGATAAAGCCCGCGTCAGGACGGCGACGGCCTGGCAGGAGTGGCCGAAGATATACTCCGGCTTGGTGTTCGAGTCGGACTGTTGATGAAGCTTCTTGACGGCGGGCATCTTCCGTCCGGACTTGGCGACCTTGATGCCGTCCCCCACGAGCACGGGCCGGCCGTTGACCCGAAGGATGCCGGGGTGAACCCGAAAAACCAGACCGCACCACAAGCGAGTGAGCTTGCCCAGATTCAAAGCCGAACTGTGAAAGAAGTCCAGGATCCGGTCATAGCACGCCGGCATCAGCCCGAGGGCGCGCACGGTGCTTGTGACCCCCAGGAGATCCTTGCGCGTCGTCATTCCCGCCAGGCAGACGGCCATCCACAGGAATGTCCGGGTTCGCCCGCACGCAGGCCGTAATTCGCACACGAGTTTCCACCAGTGCCTCCAGAGCATGATCAGCCTCCTTGCCGGTCGTCTCGTTTCGCCGTATCCGGAGAGTTGACAAAGCCATCGCCACTGCGTATTATAGCATGCATATGCTAGTCTTGTCAACCGAAATCCAACTGTTATCTTGTGAACCGAGCAGGAGGTTCCATGAGCGAGAAACGGATTCAGCAGATCGAACAGAGGATTGATCGAATCAAGGAGGAACTGAAGAAGATCGGTCCGATGCGTCCCGGCTCACTAACACGACAGTACAAAGATCGCAAGAACAAAACCGGTGCGTTCTGGCAGATCAGCTATACGCGTCATATGAAGAGCCGAACAGAGTACGTGCGTAAAGAGTGTGTGGCGGA
>JAGLDW010000158.1 GCA_023145395.1 Lentisphaeria bacterium
GCGAATCGTGGCCGACGCGGATACCTGGCCCGGACATGAGAAAGGGGACGTGAACGCTCGCCTCAAAAAAAGAGGTCTTGCCAGTCTTGCCGAGATCGCCGGCCATCTCGCCGTGGTCCGCCAGATAGACGAAGATCGTGTTGTCGAGTTCTCCCTGCTCTTCGACGAGTTCGCGGATGCGTCCCACGCCATCGTCCACTTGACTGATCATGGCGCGGTACCCCTTCCTGCCGGCCATCACCATCTCGCTTGACTCCTCGACTCCGAAGGGATGCGTCTCCTGCTCTTCCTCGTAGCGTGCGAGGTGGGTCGGATTCGGCTCGATGGGGGAGTGGGGACCGCCGAAGCCGACATGCAGCAGGAAGGGCTGTGACGGGTCACGATCGTGAAGCCACTGGAGCGCGGTCTCGGTCACAAACTCGCTCTCCTGAAAGCGGGATTCGAAGGGCCAGGGATGGGGGTTCCAGTTGCTGTCTCCCTTGCGCTCCTTGTCCATGAAGTAGTGCCACTTGCGGTAGAACTCGAGCACGTCGTCGAACATGCCGTGTTTTTTCAGGAAGGCGGTGTATGCGCACTTGATGCCCGTCTTGAGCATCCCGTTGGCCGAGATCTCGGTGCACTCGTCCCAACCCAGAGAGTCCATGAACTGCACGTGCTTTTCACCAGTGAGATCGGAGTCGTAGGCGTGGATTTCCATGTGCGTCTTGCCGATGGCGCAGGTTCTGTAGCCCGCAGCGCGGAACTGGGGAACAAATCCGGGGGTTCCGGGTGGCAGCTGATGGAGGTTGGTGAAGGAGCCGGAGTTCATGCCGTGTCGGCCGGACGCGATGGCTTGGCGCGAGGGCGAGCAGAGGGGGGCGGGGCAGTAGGCGCGGCGGAACACGACGCCCTCGCGGGCAAGACGGTCGAGCGCGGGCGTGTGGGTCACACCGTTGGTTTCATAGCCAGTGAAATCCCAGCGATGCTGATCCGCGAAGAAAAAGACGATGTTGGGCTGTTTCATGAGAGTCACTCGGGTGGACGGACTCTGGATCTGTAAGGATTTTCCGATTTCTCTGATTCCGAATGGGCTTTCCGCAGTGCGGGTTCGCGAGTGCACCACTCCCGATCGTCGTGGCTCTGACGGACATGGCAATGCGATCAGAGCCGCGCGCACCGCAAGCGGTCTTCGGGTTCGCGAAAATGTGAAGAACCTCCCGTGCCGACCCTTAGTCTGTGAATACATCGAGGAGGGGCGCGAGCACGGCAGTGGCCATGCCGGCGTTGTTTTCGCGACCGTGCCCCCTGGCTATGGCGCTGACGGTGTTGGCTGCGCATCCATGGTGCAGATTTCCGGCAAGTGCGCGCCGGGCTGCAAGGAACCGCGTATGTGCCAGATCCATCGCCGTGACCGCCAGTGCTTCGTCCATTCTGATTTCGGCGGCGAGTGCGAGCAGGATGGGGTTGCGGCGGGCCGGTTGTCCATCCTCGAACCAGTTTGGCTTGTCGTTTCGTTTGCCTACGCCGCCGAGGCGCAGCCCTTCGCGTTTGTGGGTTTCGACTCCCATTTCGGCGACCTGGGTTGCGGGCAGACGGTCCGTCGCGGCGAGCACGCATTCGTCAAACCGCTGGCTGGTGGTCGCACGCCGGTAGGTGCGGATGGCATCGGCCGCCGCACCGGCGTCGGGGTCGTCGAGTTGGGTTGCGAGCACATCGACTATGCGCTCGGCGGCATTGCGGAACCGATCTTCGGTGGTGAGCCGCCAGAGGTAGAGCATGAGATTGACACCGCCGGACGCGAGGAGGTTTTCCGCCACATCGATTGGGTCCGCGAGATCTCCCGCCATTCCGACAAAGCCGTGGTACACCGAGTCGCTGTTCCGGGCGATGCTGTAGACGGCGCCGTCCGGGAGCAACCCGGCTGGAAGCGCGTCGGGGCGGTTGCAGACGGCGTCCGCCCAGAGGCCACCGTTGGCGCGGGCCAGGTGCAGAAAGCGTTCGCCTCCGCCAGCTTGGTGTGCGAGCAGGCAGACGTTGAGACAGCGCAGGTGGTCGGCTACGTTGAGTTGACTGCCGGGCAGTAGGCGCACGCGGTGGGTTCCGAAGTACATGGACCGGAACAGTCCGGTGTTCCAGTCAAACCATTCGGGTATGTCGGACACCCAATTCCCGAAATGCTCCGCCGCGTCGATGAGCTGGCGGTGTGTTTCCGCATCATCCGGCGCCAATTGCAGGAGTGTGCCGAGGAAGAGCTCGAAGTGTTCCGTGCCGTGATGCGACTCTCCGAACGTCCAGTAGCCGTGCTTCCAGAGGTGTGGACGCTCGAAGCGTTCGCGGATTTCATCCCGGTAGCGGAGCATGTAGGCGAGTAGGTCGTCTCCCTGTCCGTTCCGGATGCAGGGGGTCCAGGCTGTGGTGAACGTGGCCTGATCGTGTCCGTTGCCGACCTGATGCTCCTCGATGCATTGCAGCGCCCATGCGCGTAGATCGTCGAGGAAGCGGTTCGCAGCTTGTGAGAGCGTGCGCGAGTGTTGAACGGGCACTGTGTGCATCATGATTCTCTCTCTGAAGCAAGGCGCGGGTGAGGCGCCGGACGCTGAAGAGCAAGATTCACCACGAAGACACGAAGGACACGAAGATCGAACCAAAAAGGAAGGAAGTGCGGACAACGGGC
>JAGLDW010001580.1 GCA_023145395.1 Lentisphaeria bacterium
TGCCTGAGTCCCGCGTTTACGCGGAAGTGTGCGGCGTGCTTCAGCCAGCCGCGCCCGAGGGAGCGCCAAAAGCAACACCGGAACCAAACCGCTCGCTTAAGTCTCGCTTCAACTGCCGCGTAAACGCGGGACTCAGACAAGCACACTACTCCGCCAGCAAAACGGGTTTTCCCCCGGCTGCGGCGGATGCCTTGGCCGCCTCCATTACGCGCAGCGTGGCGACCATGTCGTGGATGTCCGCGACGGGCGCCAGCCCCTTGTCGAAACGCTCGAGCACATCCTTGGTGTGGAAGGGGTAGACCTCTTCGAACTCGTTGCCGTCAATCTCCTCGTCCTCGCCCTCGAACTTCTTGATGGTGCCAAGCCCAAGCGTCTCCGTGTGCACCTGCAGGCGATCCGTGGACACGGAGAAAAAGCGTTCGTAGCCGGAGGGTGTGGTGTAGCTCACTTCGCCCACCCCCACCGCGCCAGCCGCGTTCTTCATGCGAATGCTGCACCAGTCCTCCACAGCCAGGCCATGTATGTCGTAGGACCAATCGGCGGTGACCTCCACGACAGGCGATTTCCCCAGCGTCAGGAACAGATCGACGACATGCGCACCGAAGTTCCACAACGGTCCCGCGCCCGTGCGCTCGGGCTGCAGCATCCACTCGCATTTCCAATCGGGGTAGCGCAGGGGGGGGCCGGCATACAGTCCATACATGTAGCGTCTGAGCGTTCCCATCTCCTCGCCCATCTCCCGCAGACGCTGGACAATGCCGTACTGCCTGCTGACCAGCGCCACACCATTCCACAACCCCTTCGCCTTCGCCTTCTCGGCAACGGCCGCAAGTGGCTCCCAGTGCAGCCCCATCGGCTTCTCCATGTGAAAAGGCACGCCGCGATCGACCAGCCAGTCGGCCAGCTCCGTCATCTCGTCATGAGGCGCATGGGCAAACACGAGGTCCGGCTTCACCTCGCGAAGCAGCTTGTCATAATCCGTGTATTGAGGCGCATCGCAGGCGCCCGCTTCGGCACGGAAGGCGCACATCTCCGCATCGACATCGGCAACGGCCGCGATCGGCTGGCCGAGATCGTTCATGGCATTCATATAGAAGGGGGCGTGCCAGTGATGCAGACCAATAAAGGCGACTTTCGGCATGGGTCCATCTCCGTTGGATTCAAGGAACGTGGAAGCGTAGGGAAACGTACGTTTTGCACCGCCAAAATCAACTGTCAGAACTCTAGAGGCTCTTGCACCGTGTTCTTGGCCGGAGTACGTTGAAAACTGCCCGGCACCCGGTTCTACCGTTTCGTAAGGAGACGACCATGGAGAGGCGCGAATTTCTGGCATCGGCAACAGCGGTTGCCAGTTGTGCAATGATGCCGCAGCTGTTCGCCGCCACCAAGCGCAGACCGAATATTCTGATGATTCCCATCGATGACCTGAAGCCCTTGCTGCATTGCTATGGAGTCGAGGGGATCCTCACACCCAACATCGACCGTCTCGCCGCGCAGGGGACAGTCTTCATCAACAACTGCTGCCAGCAAGCGGTCTGCGGGCCCACGCGCGCCAGCCTGATGACCGGGCTCTACCCGGACAGCACCGGCGTCTGGGACTTGAAAACACGCATGCGCGATGTAAACCCTGATATTCTCTCCCTTCCTCAATATCTCATCCAGCAAGGCTACGAGACCACGGGCCTCGGCAAGACCTACGACCCACGCTGTGTCGCCAAAGGCTTTGACCCCCCGTCCTGGTCCATTCCCTACGCATCGCAGAAGCCCGTCTTCAACGCCAATGCACCACGCCCTTCGAGAGGCTACCAGAACGTGGAGACGAAAGCACTCTTGAAGAAGGGAAAAGCGGCCATCAAGGGACGCAAGTTCCGCAGCGGCAGCGCGCGCAACCGAGCCATGGCGGACGTCGCCGGCGCCATGGTCGCCCCCGCGACCGAATGCATGGATCTGCCCGACGACGCCTACCCGGACGGTGCCATCGCCGCAGC
>JAGLDW010001581.1 GCA_023145395.1 Lentisphaeria bacterium
GTTATTTCCGTGCCGACCCTTAGGTTCATATGGTGACATCCTTTCCAGACATGCCCTTTTTCACCACTGGAACTACCGCGCTGGAGACGACCGATGGTGATAGCTTTCCTGTCCAAACTCTTGAGCGGCGTTATGTTGCAGAGCACCAGCGGACAACCTCCAAACTTCGTTCCACACAACCGTTGACTGCACTATTCCGCGCTGAGTCTTGGGATCAATGTGGGGATCTGCAAGATCCTCATACAGAAAGTGAAATGCGTGAAAGACGGGGTGCTTGAGACAACCAAGAAGATTCTAGGTGCTCACGGACAGGGTGCGGAGGCGCTCGTGCCCGTCCTGCGCGCAATCCAGAACTGTCTCAACCACATTCCGCCCGAATCCCTGTCTCTGGTGGCTGATGGGCTCGGAATCTCCCCTGCCCGCGTATCGGCGGTGGTGACATTCTACCACCAGTTCCGACTGCAGCCTGCAGGCACGCATTTCGTGAAAGTCTGCATTGGCACGGCCTGCCACGTGAAGGGAGCGGAGGCCGTCTTCCGCGCCTTCCTCGACACGCTGGATATCGCGGAGGGAGAAGACACGGACTCTGAGAGGCTCTTCACAGTGGAGAAAGTGGCCTGTCTCGGCTGCTGCATGCTGGCGCCAGCCGTGCAGATCGACGATGTCACCTATGGTTTTGTGACTCCCGCTCGCGCACGCGAGGTGCTGACGGATTTTCTGTCCGAACACGCTGGCAAGAGTGTAAGCACTGCCACACTGCCCGATCACCCGGAAGAGGGACGTGAAGTAAGAATCTGCCAATGCTCGAGCTGCTTGGCGGCGGGTGCGGGTGAAGTGGCGGACGCAGCCCGGAAGGCACTGAAGGACCTTGCCCCGACGGTGCCCGTTCGCAGCGTCGGCTGCACAGGAATCTCCTTTGAGGCGCCACTGCTCGAGATCGAGGTGGCTGGGGGGCAGATTTTCCGCTACGGTCGTGTTCCCGCAAACCGCGTGGGCGCCATCCTACGCCGCCATTTTCAGGCACGGAACCCGTTTTCGCGGACAAGAGGCCTTGTGTCCGGACTCCTGGAACGACTCTACGCGCGGGGAGAATCCAACCCCGTGACTCGCCACAGTCTGGACGATGCCGAGGCATTGCATGCCTACGTCGCGCCGCAACGCCAGCGGGCGCTCGAACACGCGGGGGCAATCGACCCGCTCTGCATCGATGCCTATCGGGACCGAGGGGGACTACAGGCTCTGGCGCACGTCGTTCAAGCAGATGATCCCGAACAAACCATCGGCCAACTGGAAGCCTATGGCCTGCGCGGACGTGGCGGCGGCGGCTTTCCCACCGCCCGAAAGTGGCGAACCGTGCTGACGGAGCCAGGACCGGAAAAGTACGTCATCTGCAATGCGGACGAAGGGGATCCCGGCGCGTTCATGGATCG
>JAGLDW010001582.1 GCA_023145395.1 Lentisphaeria bacterium
ATAGTAGCCCGCAAAGGGAATCAGTTGTTACCGACCAAATTGACACCGTACGCGCTTCCCGAATTATTCCTGCCTGATTTGGCCTGTATTCCCGGGCTCTGGTCGTAGATTGTCCCCGTAGCGGTCGTATGGTTTCGGCGTGCCTACGACGTCGTCGGGTGGGCGGCCATGCACAAACAGGCCAAGGCGTACGATGCATTCGGCAAGTTCCCTCTTTGTAGCCTCCCGAGATTCCCACTTTCGTCATAAGTTTCGGGTGGGGTTACGACCGGAGCAGTCCCATGGCCTGGTTGAAAGACATGCCCTCAACGTTGACTAGGAAGTCTATGGCGTTACCGGCCGTGCCGTCCTGTTTGTTGACCCAGTAGTGGTCTTTGACCACGATGTCGGCGGCGAGCTTGCAGAGCTGGTAGTTGCCGTCCTGCAGGGGCAGGAGCTGATAGCCCAGGGCTTCCATGAGCGATTTAAGCGGCTTCTGACGGGCGGCGCGGATTTCAGAGCGTTTCCAGGTCATGGTCTTTCCTCCAATGCGGTTGCATCAACACGCGGTTGACCTGCTGGGTGTCTACGACCTGCTTGCGGTCGCGGACGGTCTCCAGCATCGCCGAGATGCACAGATTGCGGGTGCGACGCAGGATGCCCTCCGAGGCCCGTACGATGACCTCGATGGCGGCATCGCTAAAGGCATTGTGTCCTAACTTGATGTGGTCGAGCTGGGTGTAGATGAAGGCCGTGATGTCCTCTGGTCCGAGACGTGGGACCTTGACCGAATATGTGATCCGGCTTCTGATGTCTTCGTTAACCGTCAGCCTCAGTTTGTGCATCAGCCCGGCCTGGGCGATCAACACCAGGTTGTGATTTTTCGGGAAGTCCTCGAAGAGCAGGCGCAACTTGCGCAGGCATTCCACGTCCATGAGGTGGGCGTCATCAATGATGGGCACGAGCATTTTGCCGTCCGCATTGATTTTCCATCCCGCCTCGATGAGCAGCTTTTCCCTGAGCGTGTCGCGGCCCTTGACGTCGATGCCAAAGCACTCGCAGAGGATGAGCAGGGTGTTGGAATAGGTGTGTAGGGTGCGGGCGATGGCCGGGGTAATCATGCGCTTGGGGTCGTGATTGATGATGGCCTGCTTGATGACCGTCTTGCCCGTACCGGGCTCGCCCATGATGACGCACAGGCCGCCCTGATGGGCATGGACCTTGATGGTCTCGAATATTTCCTGCTGATGGGCCAGCAAGGCCGGGTTTTGCTCGTCGAAAGGGTTCAGTTCCAAGCCGAAGTGTGAACGTATCATCTGTGAGTCCTCCTTATTGTTCCGTGGGTTTTTTCGGTGCTCTATCGTTGCTGAGGAAGTCCAGTTCGGTGGCCTGGCCCATGCGTTCGCCTTTGTAGTAGACAATGATGCTGGTGGGCTTGGCCCGATTGAAGCGGACCTGAATTTTGCGGTCCGAGAGGTCGCGAGGCGCTTCATAGCGTTTGGAGTTGACCGAGAAGGTGTTGTCCTTGCGCACAGAGCGGTCCTGCTCGAAGAAGAAGAGCTCTTCGTTGGCGTCAATTGGGTCGAGGAAGCGGAGGCGCGCCAGATCCATACCGAAGCGGTCGACCGGCTTCATTCCCAGGGTGCTGTGGACTTGGGCGTTGTATTCCTCCTCGACCCAGCGGCGGCATTGCTGGTTGAGCGTATCCAGGTTTGAAAGGTCCAGTTGGCGCAGCAGGAACTGGTCGCGACAGGTTCTGAAGAACCTTTCGATCTTTCCTTTCGCCGCGCCGTCGCGGATCGGCGTGTGGCACAGCAACGTGCCGAGGCGGGCGCAGATCTGGTTGATTTCCGCGCAGGTGTAGATGGCGCCGTTGTCCACATATAGCGTCTGGGGGACGCCGCGCTTGTAGAGGGCGCTACGCAAGGCCAGGATGAGGTTGTCGGTATTCTCGGCAAAGAAGAACTGAGCGTGGGGGATGATGCGGCTGGCGTCGTCGATGAAGGCGATCAGTTTCGTACGGGTCGAGCTTCGGCCGTTTTTGACGAAAGGTCCGAACATCGTGTCGAGCTGCCACATCTCGTTGGCGTATTCTTTCGAGAAGGCCAGCCGGCGCTTGCTTTTGGTTTCGGAGAACGGAGTGAGCAGGTCGTATTCTTGTACGAGTCGAAAGAAACTGGTCTGGGAGCATTCGCTCTTGGCCAGCACGCCACGCTCGATGCAGCGGCGGTAGATCATCATCTTGTTATAGCGGTCGTTACGGAATTCGGGCAGGACTTGCTCAATCGCCTCGCGCAGGTATTCCGGGCTGACCTTGCGGTGTTTGCCTTTGTCCGAGCGCGGGCGGTTGCGCAGCATCTCGACCCCGCCCTGCTTGTAAATCGACAGCCAGGTCTGGATGGTGCGCCAGGTGAAGACATGGGGCACCCCGTCCTCATCGTGGAAGGTCAATTTGGCGACCTCCTTGATGCGGCTGCTGATGGTGTTTCCCCCCATCGAATCGATGGCACCGAGGACTCGTAACTTCAGATACACGCTGACTCGCTTCATGCGGCCTCCTTTCAGGTTGCGGGGACCGTATCGCAGCTCGGCAACGCCGGGCATCCGGCGAGTGGTGTTGGCACGGATTCTTTGTCCTTGCGCCTGGTGAGCCTACGGCGAGAATGCGGTTGTGCGAGTTCGTCAGGCCAAAGCAAGAAAGTCCTTCTGGAGAGCTTCTTGGTAGGCCGTCACGGCCCGGGATTTGCCGAACGTTTCTTGCAAGTGAGTCAAAACTTGCAGGAGCGGGGACGAACTCGCACTTTTGCTTTTCGGCGGTGGGGCGCGGGAGCGCAGGCAGGTGCGCAGAATACTCTGGCACAGTCCCAGACGTTTATGGAGCCGATAGCCCGTGCGCATGGACAGACCGATGCCGCTCTTGTGCCAGGCGGCGCGCACTGACCCTGCCGCGCACAAGGCCAGGATAAACAACAGCAGTTGCTCGGCCGTGAAACAACGGCGCAGAAGCGTGGCACTCAGCCACAGGCCCGGTCCCCAACCACAACCTCTGCCGTGTGGGCTATCCGGATCACAGAATATCCGCCAGCCGCGAATGCCGTATGCGCCCGGAGATATAGCCCCACGGATGTACCCATGGCGCACGAACCTGCCTGTCGCACCACAGCGGGAACACACCAGCGTGGGCAGCCGCCGGCAGAATCCTTCCAGTTCGCCTTTGTTGCTGAAGAACCGCTGCATGTCGGGGAGCATAACCCCCGGCGGCACTCTTCCAAGCCGCAACCTGCCCGGGACTCACCCAGATAGACCCCCGACTTCGTCAGTCGCTACGGCGCCACGGCACTGCCAGAACCAGCCGCCTTTCCCAGATTCAGGCTGCACCCCAAACACCGTCAGTCCTGCTCCCCAACACGCGGCACTACGGCACCAAGGTGGGAATTAACAACTAGCGCTGCAGAGCCTTGAGCAGGGATACGAGAAGTTGCGGCCGTGCGGGGAAGAAG
>JAGLDW010001583.1 GCA_023145395.1 Lentisphaeria bacterium
GCAGCCAGGTACTCTTCCTTGTGCATGGCATTGCGGATGGTCTGCCGCAGACAGTCCACCGTCATTCCGTCGTTTTGAGCCAACTTCTCAAAGACCAAGTGGTATGAGCTTCCTTCACGATACGGGTTGTTCCTCTCTGGTAGCATCGTCATTCTCCTTTGCTGTGACTTGGTTGATCTTCTGACGGACACAATGGAGGGGCAACCTATACGGATGGGTATTCTATGTCGTGTTTGTGTAGTCGTGTGACAGCTGCTGGAAAAACTCCGTCGTGTCTACCCCTCCATCAGGCGGCTGCCATGTGCTGCCGAAGCGTGCCGAGAGCCTCGCTCTGGATCTGTCGGATGCGCTCGCGGCTCAAGTCGAACTCCTGACTGACCTCTTCCAGTGTGCGTCGTTCTTCCCCCGCCAGGCCGAAGCGGAGTGCGAGAATGCGTCGATCCCTTGCCGGCAGCGCTTGGAGAGAGTTGCGCAGTTGTTCCAGATCGTCGCAGTGTGCCAGCTCGTCGCCTGGCTCGGGACTATTGGGGTCGGGGACGACCTGTGCCAGATTGGTGTCATCCGATGATCCCATCGGGGCATCGAGGGAGACCGTGTTGACCCGGACCCCGCGAAGGGCATTGACCGTGCGCACGGTCAAGTCCGTGCGTTCCGCCAGTTCGGCGGAGGTCGGCTCGCGGGCGAGTTCGTGTTGCAGGGCGGTTTCCGCATCGCGGATGGCGCGCAGTTTCGTGGCTGTCTGGACCGGGATGCGGATGGGATCGCGCTGATTGGCAATGGCTCGGTTCATGGCCTGCCGAATCCACCAGGCCGAGTAGGTGCTGAACTTCGCTCCCTTGGCCGGATCGAAACGCTCCGCCGCCCGCATGATTCCCGTATTGCCTTCGGCCACAAGGTCGTCCAGCGGCAGGCCGCGCCCGGTGAAATCGTGGGCAATCTTGACGGCCAGCCGTAGATTGGCGCAGATCAGTTCGTTTCGAGCGTCGTCGTCTCCTCTGGCAATCCGAGCGGCGAGTTCCTTCTCCCGCTTCGTGCTGATGAGTTCATATTGAC
The DNA here is from genome assembly GCA_023145395.1 of Lentisphaeria bacterium. Taxonomy (GTDB): domain Bacteria; phylum Verrucomicrobiota; class Lentisphaeria; order Oligosphaerales; family Lenti-02; genus JAGLDW01. The sequence continues at coordinate 1,054 of JAGLDW010001583.1, forward strand.
CGATGCTGTTCATGTAGCTCTGCATGTTCCTGACTCCTTGGGGGTTGTGGAGCCGTCATTGACTCGCTGGTCTCCATATGGGTGTGAACGCAAGCCTTTGTGACTGGCCTGCTGTCTTTTCGGCGTATTCGTCTCGCTCTGTCACATTTTTGGCATACACACGGATATGGGAGGTGGAAGCCCGGATCTCACAACTGTAAAGGAGCACGATATGGACGACACACGCTATCCCTATGCACCCCAGGATGCTCCCGAAAACTGGGACTACTTGCTGGAGAAAGCCTTGCGCTACGTCCGGCTTGGGCCGGAGCGGTATCGTGTCAAAGATGCATTGGAAAGACCATCGACGGCGTGCGACGAAGAGGATCTAGCCTGGATCCAGTCAGGAATGGAGCAGATCGTCAAGGGGCACGGCTACCGACCGGACGACCCTTTCGTCGGTCTCAGGATCTGGGGCTTTTACCGCCTCTTGGCGACGCTCCACTTCCGCTGTGAGAAGCAATCGGCCCAGTTCCATGGTGAGACCATCCTTGACACGATGCATATGCGCCATGTCGTCCACAGCTGGCCCACCATTCTTTACAACTGTGTAGAGAATGAGTACTCAAAGCGTTCTGCACAGTGACGCAGTCCCATCGAGCGGGAAATGCGCATTGGTTTCTGTGCACGTCAGGAACAGGGCTATTCCTTTCTGAGATTTTTGGCCCCTTTCCGTCAGAGCCGCGCACGAAGTAAGCGGGTTTTACGCATAAGCGGTCCGGACCGCTTACTTCGTGCG
>JAGLDW010001584.1 GCA_023145395.1 Lentisphaeria bacterium
GCCACGTAGATGTGCCCGTAGCTCATCATCATCAGACCCAGATTCTTCTTGCCCATGCGCATGCCCGCGTTGGCGAACTTCGCAACGGCGCCGATGGGAGTCGCCTTGGATGCCTGTCCGCCCGTGTTGGAGTAGACCTCCGTGTCGAGCACCAGAACGTTGACATTCTTGCCGCTGGCGAGAGCGTGATCCAGTCCGCCATAACCGATATCGTAGGCCCAGCCGTCTCCGCCGATGATCCAGACGGACTTGTCGACGAAGTAGTCGGAAAGCTCAAGGACCTTGTCGAGATCACACTTGATGCAGTCGCAGACGCTGCCAGCCAGCGCGGCCTGGAGCAGGGGCTTCACGGCGCGCTGCGCAACCATCGCTTCGGCTTCCTTGCTGTCCCACAGGCTCATGCAGGTGGTCAGCGCGGATTTCAGCTCGTCGCCGAGTCCACACACCAGCACCTTCTCCACCGCTTCTTTGAGCAGGGCGCGGTTGCTGTCGACGGCCAGGCGCATGCCCATTCCGTATTCTGCATTGTCCTCGAACAGGCTGTTGCCCCAGCTGGGGCCGTAGCCATCGCGGCTGGTGGTGTAGGGAATCGTGGGGAAGGTGCCACCGAAAATGGACGAGCAGCCCGTGGCGTTCGCCACAACCATGCGCTCGCCGTACAACTGCGTGACCAGCTTCACGTACGGGGTCTCGCCACAACCGGCGCAGGCGCCCGAGAACTCGAACAGGGGCTTCAGGAACTGCGAGCCCTTCAGGGTCGCCGGATCCCAGCTACCTAGCACATTGTCGGGCAATGCCTCGAAGAACTCCGCGTTCGTGCGCTCGCCTGCAGCGCGCTCGATTTCCAGCGTGCTGAACTCGAGAGCTTCCCTCGGACAGGTCTGGATGCAGACGCCGCAACCTGTGCAGTCCTCGATGTAGACCTGGAGCTTGTACTTCAGATCCGCGTCCTTCTTGCTGCGGTTGTCCACAGCCTGGAAGGTCTCGGGGGCACCAGCCAGCTCGGCAGGATCGATCTGTTTGGCGCGAACCACGGCGTGGGGACAGGCCATCACGCACTGGTTGCACTGGATGCAGGCATCCGCAATCCAGCGCGGCACGCGCGGAGCGATACCCCGCTTCTCCAGGCAACTCGTGCCGCTCGGGATCACGCCGTCAAAGGACATCTTGCTGACGGGAACATCGTCGCCCTTCAGGTGCATCAGAGGCTCGATGATGTCCTTGGCGAAGGCAGGCGCGTCGTCGGCGATGAGCTTGGGCACCGCAAAGGCTGCCACGCCAGCGAGCGATGCAGGAACCTCCACGGTCTCGATCGCCTCCACAGAGGCGTCGATGGCCTTCCAGTTCATCTCGACGATGTCCATGCCCTTCTTGGCGAAGGACTTTTCGGCGGCCTTCTTGATGAGCTTGATGGCCTCGTCCTGGTCGAGAATCTCGGAGAGGTAGAAGAATGCGGTCTGCATGACCGTGTTGATGCGGTTGCCCAATCCGACCTTCTCAGCGATCTTCAGCGCGTCGACAGTATACACCTTCACCTTCTTGGCGAGGATGGTCTCCTGCATGTCGCGGGTGAAGGTCTCGAACAGGTCGCAGGCGGGGACTTCGGAGTTGAACAGCAGCACACCACCCTCGGCAATGCCGGAGATCATGTCGAAACGGCCGATGTAGGCGGGGTTGTGGATCGCCACAAAGTCGGGCTTGGTGATCAGATACGGGCTCTGAATCTTCTTCTTGCCAAACCGCAGATGGCTGATGGTGATGCCGCCCGACTTCTTCGAATCGTAGGAGAAGTATCCCTGGGCGTACATGTCGGTGTTGTCGCCGATGATCTTGATGGAGTTCTTGTTGGCGCCCACGGTGCCGTCGGAGCCAAGCCCCCAGAACATGCAGCGGGTGGTGCCTTCCGGCTCCGTGTCGATCTCCTCGCCAAGCGGGATGGACAAGTGGGTGACATCGTCGTTGATACCGACGGTGAATCCGTGCCAGCCGTCATTGTCCAGGTGATTGTACACCGCCTTGACCATGGTGGGGGTGAATTCCTTGGAGGAGAGCCCGTAGC
>JAGLDW010001585.1 GCA_023145395.1 Lentisphaeria bacterium
CGGGGTTTTCGGGCAGGCACTAGTTTGAATGCAAGCACCAAGGAGCCCGAAGTTCCATGATCATCCATGACGACGTCCTATCTCTCGAACTGACTGACGACCTTCTGCGCGTCCAGCGTCTGGACGAGTCGGTGCAGTTCGATTTCAGCTGGCCTGCGCTGCGCGTGTCCATCGATGGCGAGCTTGTTGCCCTGGTTGCGGAGTCCGCAGCGATGGGTGACGGCACCGCGATCCGGCAGGACTTCTCCGGAGGGGGCATGCACGTGTCCGTGTCTCTGCACCTCTCGGGCAACGAATGGCTGCGCAAACGTGTGCGGGTCCGTGCGGACTCCGCATTGAGCACGCCGGATTTTCTCGAAACGGATCGGCAACTGGTCCCCGACGAGAGCCTGCGCGTCTGCGGCTACTCGGCTTCGACCCCCATCATGACCTCGGGCAGCGATGAGGAGGGTGCCGGGTACATGCCCGGTTGTGGCTACCCGGTCATCGGACAGACAATCTTTTTCGGTTTGGAGCATCCTGCGGGGTTCTGCTGCCTGGAGGATGAATCCACTGTGGCGCTGCGGCATCATCCGACCTGGGTTGACGGAGAGCTTTCGGTTGTGGACGAAGTGATCGGAATCGGCGCGGATGCGCGCGCCCTCTTTGCCGAGTATCTGGACAGCATACGCCTGCCTCCGTTGGGTAAACCCCTGCTGGCCATGGGGACATTCTGGTCCGATCCGTATCTGGGAGACCGGGAGTACGCCGTTTCGCTTGACGCATTCCGTCGGTTCTTCCAGGCTTTCGAGGCGTTGGGCATACGCCCGGACTTGCTTACGCTGGACGCCGGCTGGAACGAACGCCAGAGCGTGTTTCAGTCCAAGGAGGATGTGGGGGGCGACGCTGGCCTGCGGGAGCTTCGGGGGATTGCGGAGGCGATGGGCGCGCAGTTGAGCCTGTGGATCAGCCACAACGGACCGATGGGCGTGGATACGGAGTTTCTGGCAGGCGAGGGCATGGCGGTCGGCGAGGGACCCGGCGCGGCGTACAACGCAGGCGAGTACGGCGTGATGATGGATCCAGCCTTCGAGGGGATGCTGCGCGATCGCTTCGTGGCGCTGATTCGCGATGTTGGGGCGGTCCATTTCAAGATCGATTGGGACAACGAATGCGCTACGAATCCGGATTTCGCCGAGCGCTATCCCACACGGCATCATGTGCGACAGGCTTCGATCGACGCGATGATCCGCATCGCCGCCGACATGCGCGAGGCGCTTCCGGGCGTGGTGACGCGCAACGGCTGGTGGCCATCCCCGTGGTGGTTGATGCACACCAGCCATCTTTGGCTGACTCATTCGGGGGACTCCGAATTCATTGCCCTGCCGAGCCGGACCCAGCGCGATTCCGCGACCACCCACCGCGACTACATGTACCATTGCCTGCTGCAGCGCGACCAGGCGGCAGTGCCGTTGGACTGCTTTGACAATCATGAGATGCCCGACGCGACGCGCAATGCCTTTGTGGAGGAACCGGTTTCCTGGATGAACGCGGTCTGGTTGTCGTTTCTGCGTGGCGCCACCTACATCCCCTACACCCTGATGCCGGAGTCGCTCGAGACTTGGCAGGCGGAGAGTCTGCGGGATGTGATGGCGTTCTGCCGACACCACGCCGAGCGGATTTTCGTGTCTCGCGGCCGGATGTGTCTAGGCGATCCAGCTCGCGGGGAGGTGTATGCCTTTGTCCAGCCTTCGGCGGGGCAGACGTGGTGCGTGTTGCGGAATCCGCTCCCGATACCGCAGAAAATCGTCTTTGACGCCGAGGCGCTGCATGGTGGTGCCGTGGCGGATGCGCTGCAGTTCTACCCCTGCTTCGAGCGCCTGCCGACCAATGGTGGTGTGACATTCGGTCCGCATGAGGTGCGGATTGTGATTCTGAGCGAGCAGCGCTTTGCGTTGCCCGTGGAGGAGCGCTTTGTCGCCTGTCGCGAGTCGTCCGGCCTTTCCTGCCGGGTGCCCGCATCGTCCGAAGGGAGTTTGGTCGCGCCCCTCCAGCTGGTTGCGGAGTTCGCAGGAGACGCGCCGACGCGTTCGTCGCTTCCGAACGGGGTTCAATACCAGTGGTT
>JAGLDW010001586.1 GCA_023145395.1 Lentisphaeria bacterium
GGCTTCAGCCGGTTGTCCGCGAATCGGCGCAAGTGGCTTCGCATGCTGTTTTTGACCAGTCTTGCGGTGCATGTCGTCGGCTTGGCAATCTTTGGCGGCTATGTGGTTATGCACCCGAAGAAGCGCGAGAAGCCCATCTTCGTCACGCCTCCTCCAATCAAGACCTACGAGCCGCGCAAGCTCGAGCACCGGGTCAAGGTGCGCAAGAAACAGCGCAGCTCCAGCCGCCCGTCACTCATCCCGCGCCTGGTCTCCATGAAGCCCTCGAACATCTCGCTGCCCAAGATCGAGATGGATCCGAAGCTCATCCACACGAGTTTCCAGCCGAAGTTCAAGGCCGTGAGCGGCATGGGCATGGGCGTGGGACTGGGCACGGGCTATGGGCTCGGCGGATTCGGCACGGGCGTCTCGAACTTCAACTTCTTCGGCATTCGCGGCCGGGGGGACAAGATCGCCATTCTTCTCGACGTGTCGGTGAGCATGGTGGAGGAGGGACGCGGAGGCCCAGCCGGTTTCATGCGGGTCAAACAGCGTGTCGCGGAAGTGGTGACGAAGCTGGACGAGGCGGGCATGTTCAATGTGATCGCCTTCGCCGACGCCGCGCGCACCTGGAAGCGGGAACTGCTCATCGGCAACGAAGACAACCGCAACCAGGCGAAGAATTTCATCTTCGGGTTCAATACAGAGGGCAACTACGGTCTGAAAAACGGGAATGTGGGATCGATGGACATGGGTATTCCCGCCGTTGGTGGAGGCACGAGGCTCGACCTGGCGCTCACGGCGGCATTTCTGCAGGGCGCCGACACGATCCTCGTCATCAGCGATGGACTGCCGCGCGTGGAGAGGGGCATGGATGCCAACCGCGCCAAGGAGCATCAGCTCAAAATGGCGAACTGGAACAAGGCCAATGCCAACGCGATGGTCAATGCCGGCTGGGTCGATAAGAAGGTGTGGGTGGCGGGACATGACGGCAAATTGCGCGAAGGAGGACCCACCGGCCCCAAGACCAAGGGACACTGGGAGGTCAAGCGAGTGCGCACGGGTATGCCAAAGGGCCGGCCCAAGGAACCCAAGACGGAGTACTGGACCCTGCAGGACTTTCTGACCCATTTCGAAAAGCTCTTCGAGAAATACTACCAGAAGAAGGGGAAGAAACGTCCCGTCGTCCATTGCATCGGCTACCAGATCGATCGCGACGGAGGTCGCTTTCTGAAGAAGCTTGCCCACACCTATAAGGGCAACTACCGCCGCGTCGCAAGTCTGCGGTAGCGGACGGTTGTAGCGCTCTGCGGATAGGATACATTGAGCAGAGACACGTGTTCTAAATTCAACCGTAGGAGGTGCACGATGTTAGGCGGCATTGGTCCCTTGGAGTTGACGCTCATCTTTCTCGTCGTGTTGCTGATCTTCGGTGGTCGCAAGATCCCGGAAGTGGCGCGCGGCCTCGGCAAGGGCTTGCGGGAGTTCAAGAAGGCGAGAGACGACTTTCAGGACGCCATCGAATCCGATGTCCCTGAACCGGGTTCCCCCGCAAAACAGAAGGCTGTGGAGGCGGAGGGCGAGCCGACTGCGGAGGAGAGTGTCGCCAAGGAGCCGGACAAGACGGTCTGAAGGCACCACCGAATTCCACCTTATGGCATTTTACTAAATATTTGAACAGATGAGTGATGAAGTCCCTGCGGATTCCGCTTCTTTATCCCTCCTCCTCCTCCTCGTCTCTCCTCTTCATCCGCCCTCGTTCATCGATTAGGAAAAGG
>JAGLDW010001587.1 GCA_023145395.1 Lentisphaeria bacterium
CCATCGACAAGACCGCTGAACACATCGACCAGACCATCCTCTGTCCAACCCGCATAGCCATTCGGTGGGAGCTCGATCGTGCGACCGCCGAAAGTCACGCTCATCGGTTCTGTGCGACTACCGTTGACCACGGTGCGGGTGCTATCGCTGTACTCGGTGGCGATCTGGCTACGGACGTGCGCGCCCGAGGCAACAGCGGTGGAGGTGTCGAGCAGGGAACGCCCGTCGAAATAGCCTATGGTCTTGACGCTGGCGAGTGTGTACCGCTCGTGGAGTTGCTGCAGCATGTAGTAGCTGCGCATCGTGTTGCGCATCCCCCCCATGCGGATCAGGAAACCGGGATGCCCAAAGGCGACGGTGGCCGCTAGGAACCGGTCGATGGAGGCATCGATTTCTTCCGTGGTATCTCCAAGGTGAGCCTTGCGCCCGAAGAACATCCCGATGTTGCCCATGCCGAAATTGCAGCAAAGATCGTGCATTTTGCGCAAATCGAAATCGACCAGCCATGGATTGACGGTCAGGCGAGCGCGCTGGTCCTGAGCGTAGTTTCCGTCGGTCAGACCGCAGTAGGGGAAATGGTTGTTTCCTTCGGAATACACGGGGCCGCCCCAGGCCTTCTTCTGCAGTAGCATGATCTCGCCATAGGCGTAGTACGTGGCCGCGAAAGTGGCTGCGCCGGGCACACGATAGTCGTAGTCCGTTCGACTCCACGGAGTGACCGCCGTGTGAACATCGCAGTACGCTGTGCTAAACTGATATTTTTGCTGGATGATCGGCGCGAGTTTTTCGCAGTATTCGACCGCGCGTAGGGGTTTTGGCGCATAGCATCGTGCCCAGGCGTGCTGCAACTGGTTGTCCGGGCGGCGATTGATCAGATCGCTGCTCCAGAATTCGTTCACAGGCGCGAAGTCGGTGAAGTTGTTGTAGGGGCCGTAGGTGAAGCCTAGTTCGTCCTGCATGATTCTAGCGTAGCGACGTTGGCCATCATCTCCCCCCTTCTTGGGTGCGGTACGGGTGCGGAAAGTGAAGCTCTCGTGCGAGTCCCGCCAGCCGGTTTCGTGGTCGGTGACCACGATCTCCTGGAGGCCGTATCGGCGGATGCTGCGCCACGTCACCGCGTCGCTCTCGCGATTGCCCGCGCCATGCGCGCGCCAGACTCGTTTTCCGGTGATGTGTTTCCAGGGGGAGACAGGATTGGGGATTTCCGGCAGGACATCGACAAATTCCGGCGCCAGGCAGAACACAAAGCGTTCGTAGCACGAATTGCGCACGCCATTGGTTTTGGGCGTGTAGGTCGTGCCACCATTGCAGACCACAAAGCCCTTGCCGATCTCGTTGATGGCGAACGGCTCGCTGGCGTTGGACAGCGTCCAGTCGGAGTGCATGGCAAGGAAGAGGGGGGCACTGGCAGTCCCACTGACCGCAACGGCTGGACGAGAGGGTTTCCCGTAAGTGTAGTAGGGAACGGTGACCAGACGCGGATTCTCCAATCCTTCCGCCTGACCAAAACGTACTTGCTCGACGACTCCCCCCTCGACGGCAAGGTCCGCCACAAGGCTCTGGCCGAGCATCCACCAGGTTGTGCGCACAACCGCCTTCGTATCACCTGCGACCGCGCTCCAGGAGCATTCCGCCCGATCGTCCGCAATCTTCACTTCGAGAAGCTCTGTCTTCTCCGGAGGAATAGCATTGCCGTTGGCTTGCGCAAAGAAGACACCGCCTCCGACTGCGGGGCGAATCCAGCCTCCGCGTCCCTGCCAGCGCAGCCGAACTCCGTCCCATTGGCACGAATCCAACGGCACCTCCGCAATCAACCGTCCCGGGGTCTCGAACACTAGCTTATCCCCTTCGCGCCGAACCGTCGATTTTGCCATTGAACTCGAGCGGGGAACAATCGTCTCGGCACGGTTCGGGAAGGGCAAGGTTCCCTCCCCCGTGCTCACTCCGACATCACGATTGGGAAACACCCGCACGCCTCGTTTGGCCCGCGGATTGAACACAAGCGGTTTCAAGGCCTCTTTGAAGACCGCCAGACTGTCAAAGTAGAGAGTGCGATCGACCTTGTTGCGCCCTCCAGTCACCCGAATCCCCCGGAAGGTCGCTCCCCCTGCGGCAACGGCCCCGGTCTGTGTTGGCGTCAGCCTCTTGTAACAGACAAACCACTCCTTCCAGCGCATGCGCATCAGCTGGATCTCGAATATCTCGCCTGCGGAGTCCGCAAATTGCAGGTGGATGAGGACAGACGGCGTAGCCTTGTCCCGTCCCAGAAAATTGTTCCCGTAAATCCAAAGACTAACTGCATCAAAGGCAGTCGGTATAGCGACGGGCTGTGGAGGTCGAACCGTGAATTCGGGGCCAGCGCCATCCGCCCGGTAGACAACCTTACCGACATACTTTCCCCAGATCTGCTGCTCACGCGATCGCTCGAAGGAAGCAACGGCATTTTTCGTCTTGACCGTCCAGCCGTCGAGATTCTCGAAATCAACCAATGCGGAATGGTCGTCCTCGGTCCGTTCCGCCCAGTCCAATTCGTACGGACGAACCCCGACGCCTTCCTGTCCCACCACCACTGCCGTCACCAGCGCCACCAGCGCAATCCATTGTTTCATGATTTTCCTCCTGATCCTGGGCTAGAGGGTCCGCGCGAAAACAATGTACCATAGCGTCTTTCGCGGTGGAAACCGCCTGCGTCGCGCGCACGACGCGACGGGCAACATGGGTAACGCCTCAGTCTTGTGGGGT
>JAGLDW010001588.1 GCA_023145395.1 Lentisphaeria bacterium
GGAGCGTGTTGGCACGGATGCCCAGGAAGTATTCCATGCCGGCGCTTGTCGAGGGGTTGGCATCGCCAACGTCGGCGATCCGGTCCGGTGCAGCAGCGTGCCTCGGGAGGATTGGTGACACGGCGGCAGTGTCTGCTCTCGAAGTGGCTCTTGCGGACGCTGAAATTGCAGTTCGGCTGCAGGCTCGCGATGCACTCGAAGCACTTGGGGCGGCCGTGCCCCCGGCAGATGTCCTGCGTACACCGCAACTCGATGTTGGAGCCTTGCGACGGTGCGGTCGACGGCTTGAAGCATTCGGACAAGCCATCATCCTGCACGCGGCTGCAAACAAAGGTCGTCTTCCTGCGGAGATTGTTCCGCTGTACAACATCTTGGCTGCTCGCAAGCCAGGGGCTGGGGATTCCGTGTCCGCAACCAAAATCCGAGAGCTTGGCTGTCCGATGGCTGCGGCTGGGAGCGGCTATGTCTACCTTCTACAGGGAACCACGGCAACCCTCATGGATGTTAAGGATGCCCACACCCTCCCAGTCATGCACGATGCGCCTCCCGCCCACCACGGCATCTACAATGTCCTTTTCCTGGATGGACACGTCGAGGCTGTGACCGCGAAGCAACTGAACAAGCTCTTGGAGGCGCCCGAGGAAGCCATTTTGGGGAAGGACACGTTGAAAATGGTGCCGCTGAAAGCGTTTGCACCCATTGCCCCGACCCACGTCGAGACGAGTACTGCCGCGATTGCCGCTTTGGCGGAAGCTCTGGATGATGAAAGTTCACCGATCAGAGGGGCAGCCGTCAGATCGTTGGCAAGTATTGGAGCTGACGCTGTGCCAGTACTGATCAAGGCACTGCAGCACAGCAAGGTGCGCGTGCGAGGCAACGCAGCGATAGCCCTCGCCCTCATCGGTCCCGACGCCAAGGCCGCTGTGCCGGCTTTGATACGGCTCTTGCAGGACAAGGATTGGAAGATCCAGATCCAGGCCATAAAAACGCTGGACGCAATCGGACCGCAGGCGAAAGCTGCCGTGCCTGCCCTCGTCAAGCTAGCAGGAGGCCAGGACGTTGCTCTGATGACGGAAGCCACGGAGACGCTGGCAAGAATGGGGCCTGAAGGCGTCCGGGCCCTTCAGCGTTTGGCTGCTGATCCTCCAGTGGCCGCTGATTCTCGATTGGCCGCCCTGGTGCACTACACTTTGGAGTCGACTGGCAATTCACGTATAGGCCAAGGAATTGTCCGTTCCCCTGATGAGATCACAAGCAATACGGAAGTTGCCATACCAGAGCTTATTGCGGCGTTGAAGGATCAAGACAGTACAGTTCGCAGCAAGGCGATTGGCGCCTTACGACAAATGGGAACTCCGGCCAAGCGGGCACTCCTTCAGGCGCTTGAGAGCGGTGATCCGGCGTTGCGCAGAGGAGCAGTCGAAGCCTGGAGCAGTTTCCCTAGCTCTGCCAAGGAACGCCTATCAATATTTGTGGAGAAGCTGCAAGACACGGATGCGACAGTGCGTTGGAAGGCAGCAGAGGGCATCTACAAGCTTGGCGCTGCGGCGCGTCCCGCAATTGCCGACCTGGTGCGTGCGTTGACAGATGAGCATCCCGGTGTCCAGGGGTTCGCCAGCCTGACGTTGGCCAAAACAGGGGATGCCGGAATTCAGGCTTTGGCGGAAGCGTTGGAGAGTGACGACCAGCGTCTGCGGTGGGCAGCGGCAAAGGGGTTCTGCTGGGCGTTCCCGCGCACCAAGGGAGTGCTGGCAATCCTGAAGGAACGCGACGTGGATACCGACCCCGTCTACGCCTGCGTTACGGGAAAGGTGGGACCACGAACCACGAAGGCTCTGGTGGAAGCCCTCCAAGGCGACGATCTGGTTATCCGGCAGGCCGTTGTGGTGATCATCGCGCGCCATCTAGGCCCCAAAGCAAAAGCTGCCGAACCAGCTCTGATCAAGATGGTCACCGACCCAGATGCATGGTTGCGCTATCAGGCTGTGTCCGCGCTTTCCCATATCGGTCCGGACGCCGTCGAGGCCGTGCCGGTATTGATTAAGGCGCTGGACGACAAAGGCGATTGTGTTGCTCTCGCCGCAGCTCTCGCCCTTGGCAATATCGGCCCAGCGGCAAGGAACGCCATTCCAGCCTTGAAGAAGGCACATGCAAACGGCGAGCGGGAGCTGCGTTTTTTGGCGACCAAAGCCATCCGCAAGATTGCCGCGCCACCGGGTAAATAATGCCTGCACGAAAACTCAGGACTTTCGCGCGGCCACCTCTTCCTTTTTGACGAGGCAGAAACTGCTGGAGATGAATGAAATGCTCAACGACCTCATTTCCATGCCACGTATGTCTTGCTCACTGCGGATTTTTCTGTCACTGTTGGCCCTTTTGGTCACCGGCCCCGCTATCCTGGGACAGAATCCCGACATCCGCACTGCCGAGACTGTGCCTGCTGACGGCACAACTGCTGC
>JAGLDW010001589.1 GCA_023145395.1 Lentisphaeria bacterium
CCCTCGCCACAGCCTGTTTTCCCGACAGGCGGGGGGGGTGCTGTCAGGAAAACGCACCCTCGGCCACACTGGGTTTTCCTGACAGGCGGGTGTATTCTGTCAGGGAAACACCTCTCAGACGACACTGGGTTTTCCGGACACGTGCACACTGGCGTGAGAGAAAACAGGGTACCTGAGGAACGGTGAGGAAGGTGTCCCTCTTTTTCTCGAAAGATCCACGCCTCGATATTGAGAGAAGTAGGCAGTTGCGGAGAAAACCAAAGGAATTGGCAAACATGACGAGATGCATGAAACAACGACTTGGCAGTGTTTGCCTGGTCGCGGCGTGTTGGACACTCTGGGCTGCCGAACCCCAGAACTTGGTGGCGAATCCCTCGTTCGAGGAGACACCGGGAGAAAAGCTCGTCGCATGGCGGATCAGCGACAGCATGAGCCGACGAGTTGATGATCGCGCGGCCACTGGCGCCCACAGCCTCCTGATTGAGGACACATCCAGGAAGGACGGATCGAATGTGTCCTCGACCCGGATAAAGGTGGAGGGGGGGCAGGCATACACGATTCGGGCAGAATCCTTTGCGGTAAGTGGCAAGGGCCTCGGCCTCTACGTGCGATGCTATGACGCCGCCGGCAAGTACATCCGCGTCTCGGACACCGTGGCCCAGCGCATGCTGTCAACCCGCAGACGCCGCTGGAAGTCGAACGCATTCGCCCTTACACTCCCGGACAACTGCACCCACATCGAGATCTGGCTGCACAGCTACTCCGGATCCATAGTCACCGCCTATGTGGACGACCTCGAAGTGCGAAAGGGCATGTTTGTGAAACCAGACAAGGCATCCACAGCGCCAATCCCCGTCCAGAAGGCCACCGTTGATTTCTTTGATGGTGCCCATCCATTCCTGCTTGTGACGCCGGACGACATCGCCCGGATACAGAGCACTGCGGGAAACCATGAATGGGCTCGCAGCGCGCTCGCAGGGTTCCTGAAGAATGCCAGGCGCAGGAACGCCCAGACAGTCACGCACCCGGACCGAGGGGGGGGCTGGTACCACTGGTACGCCTGCCCGAAGGATGGTGGCCGCCTGCAAACGGTCTCGCCAACCGAGCACCGCTGCAGTCGCTGTGGAAAAGTCTACACCGGCGAGCCCTACGACACGGTTGCCATCATGGGTCAGCACAACGACCTGGCCGCGCGCTGCCGCAACCTGGGTCTGGCCTACGTCCTCACCAGCGATGCGGAGTTCGCGAAAACCGTGCGCGACATTCTGGTTGGATACGCCGACCACTATTCCTCCTACGAGCTGCACGATATCCACGGACCGAGCGAACGGTCCAGCGCGG
>JAGLDW010000159.1 GCA_023145395.1 Lentisphaeria bacterium
CGGACTCTGCTGTGGCAGTAGGGGTGCTTGCCGTTTTTCCGGTAGTAGTTCTGATGATAGGCTTCGGCAGGCCAGAACATCTTGGCTTCGCGGATTTCAGTGGCGACGTCGAATCCTTTTTTCTGAAGTTTCCCCAGAAGTTTTCGCACGGTTTTTCTCTGTTCGTCGTTGCTGACAAACACAGCGGAGAGGTACTGCTCTCCGATGTCGGGTCCCTGCCCGTCGGGTTGAGTGGGGTCGTGGATCTCAAAAAAGAGCTTGACAAGCGTCTCAAACGTCGTCTTTTTCGGGTCGAACAGGATCTTGACGGCTTCAACATGTCCAGTCGTGCCAGTGCAGATTTGCTGGTAGGTGGGTTCTCGGACGTGTCCGCCCGTGTATCCCACCGTGGTTCGGAGCACGCCGGGCGTCGATTTCATGAGGTGCTCGACTCCCCAGAAACAGCCTGCCGCGAAGACGGCTGTCTCCAATTCGCATTTTTCGAAGGACAGTGAGAGAGAGTTGACGCAATGTCTTTCGTTCTTCTCCGTCAGGCGCTCTCCTTCGAAGACGTGCCCGAGGTGTGCCTTGCAGGTTGCGCAGACGATCTCCGTCCGGCGTCCGTCGGGATCGGACTTTCTCTCAACCGCGCCCTGGATTTCGTCGTCGAAGCTTGGCCAGCCACAATGGGAGCGGAACTTGTCGGCGGAGAGGTACAGCGGAGCGTCGCATCTGCGACAGGAGTAGACTCCGACCTCGAAATGATTGTTGAATTTGCCGGAGAAGGCTGCTTCCGTGCCCTTGCGCTCGATCACGTGCGCCTCTTCCGGGGAGAGTTTATTCCAAGTTTTCATCGCGCGTTCTTTCCTCGTCGGCTTTTTCTTTGTCTCAGCACTTCGCGCCACCCGCGCCTGGGCGCAGCCGAGCAAAAGGACGGCCAGAAACAATGCGCATGCGCGTTTCCCGTCGTTCTGCTTCGTTCTCATCATACTACGGATCTCCCATCGTCGTGCGAGAGTCAGTTGACTATGTGGAGAGAGACCCGCCGAAGGTGCCCGGCGTTCCATCGGCTCTGGCAATCAGGCGAGTGTCTGGGTGAAGAGCTGCACGCGCTGCGTGATCCGCTCATGGGCGGAAAACCGTTCCGTGACGAGGGCGGCGGCGGTTCGCCGTCTCCTGTCCGCCTCATTTCTCCCCGCGAGGCAGCACTCGATGGCGCTGGCGAGTTCGGCGCTGTCGTCCCGGGAGACCGGCCAACCGGTTTCTGGGGTAAGTGCTTCGTCGAGACTTCCCGCCTTGGTTCCGACGACGGGTAGTCCGCATGCCATGGCCTCCAGCACCACGTTGGGAATGCCGTCTCGGTCTCCCTCCCTGGTGACGCGGCTGGGCATGACCAGCACGTCGCTCTGGTCCATGATGTCTTTGACCTCCTCCGGCGTCACCACCCCTCGCCAGTCCAGTGCGTTCTGAAGGTCGAGTGTGTCGGCGAGGCACTGCAATTCACCGCGCAGCGGTCCGTCGCCAACGAGGATGAGGCGTGCGCCGGGGCGGTTGACTCGGAGGACGGCGAGAGCCTTGAGGAGTGTGTCGAGCCCCTTTTTCTCGACCATGCGCCCGACGAAGAGAAGGCGGTGCGGATTGGGTTCCAGCGGATCTTCGGCGAAGGGGAAGAGGTTGAGGTCCACGCCGTGATGGATCAGATGAACGCGTGAGGCGACGGAGGGACAGAGGGCACGCACGGCTTCGGCCGCGCTGCGATTGCAGGCCATGACGAAGATGGCTCGTCCGTAGATGAGGTCCGGCGAGAACTTGGCTTCGTGGACGTCCTTTGCGTGGACTCCGAGCGAGAAGGGGAGGTCAAGCCGCTCCGCAGCGACGGCGCCGAGGAGCCCCGGCAGATCTGCGAACTCCGCATGAATATGGACAACATCGTTTTCGTTGGCCGCCCGGATCACGTTCTGCAACAAAGCGGCGTGCTTGCGCAGCGCCAAGCGGGTGCGTATGGAGCGCGGCAGTAGACGGGCGACCCAGCGCATGGCAGATCTGCCTCCCACTGCCGATGGATGAGACTCTTGAGTGAGACATTCGACCTCGGGCCAGTCGTCCCGCCGTTCCGTATCCCCGGAGAGGAGCGAGACGGGAACGAGGGGGAGCCCAGCTTCGAGAAGCAGCGTCAGATCGCGGCGGATGAAGGTTTCGCTCCAGCGCGGGTAGGATCCAAGGATGTAGAGAATGCGCTGTTTTTCCGGCATTCGTGCGTCCCCTCAAACTGTCTCCAGGAACCGTTCGATGCGCGGTGCTTCGAGCGCCAGTTGCTCGCGCAACTCGACGGGGGCGGTGAGGCGCACGGCGAAGGTGCGCAGGTAGTCGCTCTCGAGGGAGCGGTAGTGTGCTCGGTCTTTTTCGAAGAGGAGAAATCCTTCTCCGGAGTCCCGTGCAAACACGCGGACATCTTGCGGCAGGAGCTTGCGGAAATAGGGCATGGCGGCGAGCAGGATGGTGCCATGCTCCAAACCGAGGAGGTCGTCCAGTGCGTTCTCGAGGGTGCCCATCGCCTGGCAGGTGGCGTGGCGGTCGCTGAAATGTCGGAGCTGCTTGAGGGACCATTCGCAGACGGCCAGGCTCTTGTCGTTGCGGCGTTCCACGAATCCGTATCCATCTGGTTTGAAGACTAGGAAGCTGCGGTGGAGTCTGCGCTCGGCCAGGCGCTTGCCCAGATCGCGGCCGATTGGTGTTCTTCCTTTGCGTAGCCATGCGGTTAGCTCGCAGTCGGTCATGCGCCAGAACGCGGACGGTTCGAGCTCATCGGCGGCCATTTCCTCCTGGACGGCGCGCTGGAGGAGGCGTTGGGCGGTGAGCGCGGTCTTGTTCAGATAACCATGCTGGTGCAGGTAGGAATAGAATTTCTGCAGTCGTTTGATGTCTTCGATGAATTTTTCTTCGATGGCGAGCGTTTCGTGGTTGAAGTCGGTGTAGAACTGAAGAATCTGCACATCGGGGACACCCGCGAAGCCGATATGGAGCGCGTCCCTGGTGAGGTAGTCCAGCTTGTCGGTTCCGAGGTTCCGGTCGGACACGAAGGGTGCGTCGGGATGCTCTTCGCTCAGCATGGCTTTGAGTTCGTCGGGATCGACCTCGCAGGATCGCACCGCGCTTTCCATTTCATTGAGGCATTGCAGCCCAATCTGGTGGTGGTGTCCCTCCAGAATGGGTTCGATCTGATGCGAAAATGGACCGTGCCCGATGTCGTGGAGGAGTGCGAAGGCGCAGAGCGTGCGCATGCGCTCACCCCGGATTTCGTGCACGCGGCACAGGCGCTGAGTGAGGGCAAGGGTCCCCACCGCATGCTCGAACCGGCTATGCACGGCACCAGGGAATACGAGGTAGTTGACCCCCAGTTGCTTGCGTTCGCGGAGCCGTTGAAACAAGGGATGCTCCACAATGGGTAGGAAGGCCGAAACATCGACTGTGGGCGATGCGGGTATGCAGATGGATTTTCCGGGAATCACGCCATTTCCTTTTTTTCAGCTGCGCCGCCACTGGCCTCGGGCTGGTGGAGCGAGAGATTGGTGCTGACTGACCAGTTGAGTGCCTCTTCTCCCACCCCCGTCCTAGGCCAAGCCTGCCCATGTCCTGTCCCTGACCATACAGTTGTTTCGAATGCCGGGCAAGGAGGCTGGCACGCTTCGCGCAAGGTGCCATATTGGCGAGCGAAGAGATGGCAATCCCCATGTGAAGGAACGACGCCCATGCAAATGCTCAAGGCCTCTGATACGGACATGCTTCGTCGACTTGCGGCGGAGATGGCTACAGTGGCTGCGTTGCCTGTGCAACGGGAGAAGGCGGAATTGTGGGGGCGACTCAACCGGCGGGAGAAAGTCCGTCCCCTGGTCGGAATCACCGAGATTCCGTGGCACGAGATGGATGCGGATGGAGAGCTTGCGTGTCAGTGCGAGGACGCGTGGGCTCATGGCCGGGAATTGGCGCTGCGACGCCTGCTCTACCAGTGGCGCCATTTCCCCGGCGACATGATCGTGAGCGATTTTATCGAATCTCCCATCGTTTGGCGATCCACGGGCCTGGGGATCAGCGAGGATGTGCATGTGGAGCGGACCGATCCGCGCAGCGGTGTGGTTTCCCGCGAGTTTCACCCACAGATTGTGGAACCTGCGGACATTGACAAGATCCAGACTCCCGTGGTCACTCGGGACGATGAGGAGACGGAACGTCAGTTTGCGCGGAACTCGGCCGTGTTCGGCGACATTCTGCCTGTGCGCAAGACGGGGATCCGTCACATTTGGTTCACTCCGTGGGACAACCTGATCCGCTGGTGGGGCGTGCAGCAGGCGATGATGGATCTCGTGCTGCGCCCGGACATGGTGCATGCGGCCGTGGATCGGTTCGTGGAGGCCAAAATGTGCGAACTGGATCAGATGGAGGCATTGGATCTCTTTTCCACCGGCGCCGCCAACTTCCGTGTGGGGTCGGGTGGCTACGGCTACACCGACGAGCTTCCCGGCGCTCCCTTCGACCCGGAGCATGTGCGTCCGCATAACTTGTGGGGATGCTCGAACGCACAGATTTTCTCGGAGGTCTCTCCCGAGATGCACTGGGACTTTGCGGTGCGGCATGACCTGCCGTGGCTGGAACGCTGGGGTGCCACATACTACGGCTGCTGCGAGCCTCTCGACCTCAAGATGGAGATATTGCGCCGCATCCCAAATCTACGCAAGATCTCCATGAGCCCATGGATCGACGTGGACCGTGCGGCGAAAGAGGTGGGCGCCGACTACGTGTTCAGCTACAAGCCGAATCCAGCGCTTGTGGCGGAGGATGGCTGGCGGCTCGGGCATGCGCGAGAGGTGTTGGCCGATGTCTTGGAGCGGACCTCCGGATGTTGCCGCGAAATCATTTTGAAGGATATTTCGACCGTTCGCGATGATCCGCGCCGTCTGTGGGAGTGGGAGAGCATGGCGATGGAGCTGGCCCGGAGCGCCGATGCGTGAACTTGTCAAAACATCCTATCTACGCTCCTCTCTGCCTGTGTCACTGATGGTGTTCGCTGCCTGTCTTCCGTACATTTCGGCGACGACTCCCGCAGGACCGCTGCGCGATGCGCGCATGTCTCTGCTTTTTCCCGTGGTTGTCGTGTTGGCGCAGGCTTGTTCGGCATGGATCGGAGAGCGGCGGGAGGAGTGGCTGGCTACCGCGCCAAAAGTGGCCCGCCATGGCTGGAGCTTGTGGAGCGTGCTTGTGGGAACCGCAGTGCTGGGCGCGCTGGTGGCGATGCTGGTGATCGATCCCCTGCTTGTCCGGCACGTGCCAACCTCGTTTCCGCAGACAATGCGGGAGTTTTTCGTCACACTGCCCTGGGTGGCGTTGTTTCAATCCCTGGTGCTCGTGGCGGGTACCTTCGCCTTTGCCTACAGGTTGTCGCGGCGCGTCTACGTGGCGATCACGGCCGTGGTGCTGGCCCACCAGATTCTTCTGGTGCTGCAATTCTGGGGTTTTCTGTCCCCGATGGTTCTAGTCTGCCTGGTGTTGATGGCCGGGATCCAGGGATTTGTAGGCGCGTTGAGCTACTACTGCTGTGGCTTGGCGGGTCCGGTCCTCATCTCCGCCCTCTGCTATCTCCGACACATCTTCCGGCTGCTGTGATGACAATGCGCCGTGCGTGCCCCCCGTCGTCGGGGGACCGGCTCGTCAGAGCCTCGCCCTCCACGATTGGTGGCTGGGGACCTCCGGGACCGAGGGTGATGGGGGACATGCTCGCCGTCCGGGGACGGCCGCACCAGCAGGGCGCAGCCCGTCAGTGGGGGGTATGGCCGGAGCAGGCGGGGCAACCTGCCAGGCCGTGGGGCCAGCGGATTTTCAGCCCTCTTTGGAGGAATGTGTGGTCGTAGTCCAGAGTGGCTTCCTCGGACATGGAACGCAGGTGTTTGGGGACGTAGAAGTCGATGCCTGCGGTGGTCACCTGCATTTCCCCGCCCACAGGTCCTGCAGCCGGCTTCAGGAGTGGCACACTGACGTGGCAACTGCCTAGGACACCCTCCAGCCGGAAGCCGCGGACTCCCGTCCCCGATCGCTCCAGCATGCGTTCCAGATGTTGTCTTGCGCTCTCCGTCAGCGTCATGACCCATTCCCGTTTTCCATCGCTCCATTCCAGCCTCGAAAAATGAAAGCCGGAGACACATCACTGCGTCGTCCGGCTTTCATCAAGATCAAACTAGACCTTTTCAAAGTCGCTCTTTTCGGCGCCGCATTCTGGACAGACCCAGTCGTCGGGGATGTCTTCAAACGCTGTTCCGGCATTGATGCCGCCGTCCGGATCACCTACGGCTGGGTCATAGATCCACCCACAGAGAGTGCATTCGTACTTGTCCATGTTGTCTT
Source organism: Lentisphaeria bacterium (assembly GCA_023145395.1). Lineage (GTDB taxonomy): Bacteria > Verrucomicrobiota > Lentisphaeria > Oligosphaerales > Lenti-02 > JAGLDW01. The sequence goes on from JAGLDW010000159.1 coordinate 6,373, forward strand.
CCTTTCGCTCCTACAATGCCTTTTTCACCGCTGCCAGCGCGGCCTCGTAGTTGGGTTCATCAGCCACTTCCGAGACCAACTCCTGATACACAATATCCCCATTGCGCCCGACGACAAGGACAGCTCTGGCGAGGAGGCGGACCTCCTTGATGAGCAAGCCATAGGCCTCGCCGAACTCGGCGGTCTTGTGGTCGGACAGCGTGGTCACCGCGTCGACCCCGGCCGCCCCGCACCAGCGGGCCTGCGCAAAGGGCAGATCCATGCTCACGACCAGGATCTCCACATCGTCGCCAAGGTCGGCCGCCGCCTTGTTGAACGTGCGTGTCTCCGTGTCGCAGACCGGAGTGTCCAGGGACGGCACGGCCACGAGCAGGCGAACCTTGCCCGCGGAATCGGAGAGTTTGACTGGACTCAGGTCGTTTGCCGAAACCTCGAACTCGGGCGCCTTGCCGCCGACCGCAAGCGCCTCGCCGCAGAGCGTCACCGGGTTCCCGAGCAACGTCACCAATCCTTCACGTTCCATCATGATCAAATCCCTTTTCCTCTTTGTTTCTGCGAGTTATTTACTGTCATTTCGGTGGCAGTCCCCATTGATTGAAAAATACATCAAGGATCCAGCCTCTGCCGAACATAGACCATTGTGAGGCGCATGTTGTTCCAACACGGCGAGTGAGCGTGTTGGATTCGGTCTACCGAACACCGAGCCACCATTCCGAATCGACGATGGTGTAGAGCTTGCTACCAAGGCGGTCGCTGCCGGTGTGTCCATCCGAGAAGAGGATGTTGGCGCGATTGCTGTGCCGGAAGCGTAGGCGTCCGTGGTCAGGTCTCGGGCATGAGCAGGCTGGCGCTCCGAGGTAGCCCCGGGTCGCATCCGCGAGCATGATCGTGAAAGAGCTTTTCTTGACTTCTATGATCTTTCGGTGGCTGCGTCCGCCCAAGCCCCAGTGGTTCCATCCGTAGTCGTTCTGGTTTCTTCCCCGGACCAAGCCAATTTCCGGCGCGCGTGCGGAACACTTGAAAACATTGAAATCACCCACGAGATGAACAATTTGGGAGGCGTAACAAGTCTCGGGTGGGGTGCGAGTGCTGGCCCTAATCTGCCCTTCCGCATCCCAGTTGTAGGCGCATCCGTGCTTGGGCATGTAGTCGTCGCCGTCGATCGTGTACATGTGGATGCCAGTGCCGATTTGCTTGAGATTGGAATTGCAGGCAATCTGCCTGGCCTTCTGCCGCGCCTGGCTCAACGCGGGTAGCAACATAGCCGCTAGAATGGCAATGATGGCAATCACCACCAGTAGCTCAATCAACGTGAACGTGGCATGCCTCGTTCTGAAACTTCCGATGTCAGTTCGGTGACTCATGTAGAACTCCTCTCTTCCTTCCTGGTTCTGGATCTCTTTCTTGCCGAGCATGCTCTCCAGCTGTGGACGGGCAAGCAGCAACCGCCTTACCAAGCATACACGTGAAAAACCATAAGAAAAGGATGTGCATAAGTGCACAAGGGGCAGTGGGTTCAGAGTCGCTCTTTGCGGCAGCGGTAGGCCAGATGCTGGACCTGTTTTCCCTCGCTGTGCCAGAGGAGTTCGAAATCTGTTTTGATGTCCGCGACATCTGCGATCGCGTCGGGCGCGTTCTCGAAGAAGGGCAGTTCGGCGATGATCCGTGTCCAGTCTTCGTAGTATGGCTTGTGATCGGTGGCTAGATGGAGAACGCCGTCGGGCTTGAGCCTGTCCGCCACTTTGGCGAGGAAGTAGGTCGTGACCAGACGCTTGTTGCGGTGTTTGTCCTTGGGCCAGGGGTCGGGGCAGAGCAGATGTGCCCGGTCGATCGAGTCGGGGGGGAGCAGAAGGGCCACGAGGTCCAGGTTGAGGGCGCGAAGGAGTTCGAGATTCTCCAACTGCCGCTTTTCCGCTTTCCTGGAGACTTTGCGCAGGCGTCCGGCCATGATGTCGGCGCCGAGAACGAGGCGTTCGGGGTAGCGCTCGGCGAGGTCGAGCGTGAAACGCCCTTTGCCGCACCCCAGGTCGAGTTCCACAGGACGCGGCGATTGTCCAAAAAGAGGATCGATCATCTGATAGGTGTTGGTGAGAAAGTGAATCATGGGCATCGATATATGGGGGTCGGGAACGGAATGAAGGACCAAGGTGAGGCTCGATGTGGGCGTGGGGCATACTGTACATGGAAAGGAAGGCGAGTGCGAGAAGCCGGCCTCTTCGGAGTGGCTCGGGACCTATGTGAAGTACGACGTTATGTGAAGCGGAGGCGTGGCCGGGCTTCAGGAGGTCGGTCTTTTCACGTGTTCACTCAACATAATGGCAGCATTTGAGGATGCGTCTTCTTTGTCTTCACCCTGAAGAACAAAGGAGATCCTCATGCTGTCGCACACGGTCCCCGCAGCCACTTCAAGCATATCGCCGATCTTCTCGGACACCGCAACCAGAGCTGTTCGTTCATCTACGCCAAAATCGACTTCGAGGGACTGGCCGAAACGGCGCTGCCCTGGCCAGGGGAGTCGGCATCGTGATCGACACGCACTTCAAAAGCTGCCTGGCGGAACACATGAGGCTGTTCGTGGACCTCAAGCGCGTCCAGGGCCACGCCCCAACTTCACATAGCGTCGTACTTCACATAGGTCCCGAGCCACTATCTCTTCCTTGCGTTGAGTTCTTCTCTTCTCGATCATGTTTCCATTTATGAAGTACCCGGGCTAGGTTCTCTCCACGCAATCACCACGCAACATTTCCTGGAGAACACGAGTGCGCCGAACATTCCATCTGATCGCCCTCCCGCTTCTGCTCCTCTTTGCCGCACAGGGCCGAGCCGACAACACCACTGTCTTCGTCACCCCCGAGACCGCCATATTCGAGTGCCCGGCTGAAGACAGCGCCGTACTGGGCTGCACCGGCGCCGATGCCGTGCTACCATCGCTGGAGACCCGCCGCGTCCTCTTTCGCCACAATCCCGCCGCCCCGCCCGGACACCACCACCCCCTCACCGTCCACTGCACCTTCCACCGCATTCAAATTGCGCCCGACAAGCAGGCGTGGGTCTGCGAGGAGTTGCTGCTTGACACCAAAACGGGTCGAATCCAGCCCCGCCCCATACCAGGCGACACGCAAATGCGCTGGCTGATCGCAGCGGTCGCACTGTTCGTAGCTCTGTCTGTCATCGCCTTCCGCAACGGCCTGCACACCGCATTGCGGGATCAGTCCGATCTCCTTTCCACATCCAACCGCGCACTGCTCGTGGGCGTCCTCCTATCCCTCCATCTCGCCCTCCTCGCACACACGCTTTTCCGCTCGGGATGCCTCGTCGCCACGCCCACTGACGAGTACGAATACTTCCGCATCGCCAGAGACATCCTCACCGGCGCGCGCAGCTTCGACTGGTCGTTCAACATCAGCGTCGCGTCCCTCTACATCCCCCTCATCGCGATCACAGGCGCCACGGAGTACGGCGACATCTCCTCCGCCATGCTGGTTATCAACGGACTACTGCTCGCACCAGCGACTCTTCTCATGGCTTTCCTGGCCATCGAGCATCTCTGCCGTTCGACACGAAAGGCCGCCGTTGCCGCGCTGCTGCTAATCCTCCTTCCCTACCTCTACTGCCCTGTCGAGCTGCATGCGCTCCTCCCCGACGCGCCCTCGCGCTTCAAGGCCGTGTGGGCACTTCCCCTGTTCAGCGCGGCAAGCCACCATCTCTACTACCTCTTCGTCTGGACAGGCTGGAATGGCCTCGGCGACACACCCTCGACATTTCTTGTTCTTCTCACCATCCTGTTGGCGTTGAAGCTTCCGGCGAAGAACTGGCACATCCCCCTCGTGTCCGCCGTGTTCGGCCTAGCCTGCTTCATGCGCATCAACAACATCTTCTTCGCCCCCCTCGTGGCATTCCTGTTCTGGCAGCGTTTCAGAGAGGATTTGCGGAGTCCGCAAACCGCGTTGCTGCGCGGGGGAATTGCGCTTGCGGCCTTCCTTCTCTGTTTCTGCCCCCAGCTCATCGCCAACGCGCTACAGTTCGGCTCGCCGCTGACCTTTCCATACACCTACCACACAAACCAGGCGGCGCAGGGATTCAACTGGAGCGCGTTGTCCTCCGGCACCTCCTTCCTGATCGGCACCAACTACCTCTACATGGTGGCCGGGGTGATCGGACTCGCGTTCCTGAGCAACAAGAGCCTGCGCCACACGCTGACGCTCTGGGTCGTGCCTCTCGTTCTTTTCTTCTGCGGCTACACCGTCGTCGGCGCCAGTCCCATGCGCTTCACACTCTCCGTCTACCCCGCCTTGCTCGCCGCCTTCGTGTGTCTCGATCTTTGGTGGGTGCCAGCTGAAAACCGTCGCTCCCGACTACTCGCCCTCGCGGCCATTCTTCTCAGCGTGCTTGCCGTCTCGCCCTGCCACCGACTGGCACCGCCCTTCTCATTTCTGCTCGACACCGTTCCCTGGGGGCGCACGCTGAATCTCGCACTGTCCTGGGCTGCTCCCCTCGCATCCGCCGCCATCGTGCTCGTCACACTGCGCAAAGAGCGACGACTGCTAACCGCATCGCTCGCATTCCTGGTTTTGTTTCACTCCGGACTGCCACACCTGATCCTATTCTGCCTCGCCGCACTGCTCGCCTGGACTATCAGCGAATGGTGCCGCGAAATCATCACCAGCATGACCCGGCAAACCCGAATACTGAACCTCTGAACCTCTGAACCTCTAGGAAAACGCGCAAGCAACGGGCGAGAAGACAACCATGAAACTGCTTGATCTGACCGTGACGGAAACCGCTGGTCTGGATATGGCACGCCCCGTCTCGGGCGGCGTCCCCCTTGCGGAAGGCGCTGCGCCTGCGGACTCCGCATTTGTGCTCAAGGAGCACAACGGGCAACCGGTTTCGCTCCAGACACAGGTTCTCGCGCGCTGGAAGGATGGCAGTGTCCGCTGGTTGCTGCTCGATTTCCTGCGGAATCCGCAAGCAAACCAAACCCAACGCTTGACTCTCGAAACAGCGGACGATGCGACGCAGCAGTCCCCCATACACGCACCACAAAAGGTAGAAAATACCGCAACCGGCATTGTCATCGAAGGGATTGGCGATCTCCAGCTCGTTCTCGTCGATGGCGAGGGACAGACCATGCGCGCGGTCTTCGAGACGATGGAAACCGAGGCGGATGGACCGATCCGTCGCACACTCGCCCTGCGCGGTGCGTTCCGCGCAGCCGATGGCGCACACGTCATGCAGGCCCGTCTTCGCGTCTCGCTCTACCCAGGAACAGGCGCAATCCGACTCGAGCCACTCGTGCTCTCCGATGCAACCACGGGCATCTTGCAGCGCATCCGCGAACTCCGCATTGACCTCGTTCCCGAATCCGCAGATCGTGCCACGCTCGGCGGCACAGACTGGACGGGACCTCTCGACACACCCGTGCGTCTGTTTCAGATCGACGATGAAGACTGGCGCCTGGAAGGAACCGAAGCCACGGGAAAGCGCGCGCCGGGCTGGCTGGAATTGCACACGCAGTCGGACACCACCGCCATTGCCATGCGCAACTTTCGGGAGCAATGGCCCAAGAGCCTGGGTGTCGGCGAAGGCCAAGCCTCCATCGGGCTCCTGCCTGCCTTCGAGGAAGGTCAATTCTCCCACATGGAGCCCTGGTTCAAGTACCAGTACTTATTCGACGGCAATTGCTACCAACTGCGCAACGGGCAGGCGAGACGCTGGGAAATCTGGCTGCAAGCCGGAGTCGCGGGCGAACAGCTTTGTCGCGCCATCAACGCCCCGCTCGTTCCCGCAGCCAACCCCGCCACCGCCATCGACTCGACCGTCTGGGGCGCCATCGCCCCCGCCGACAACCCCGAGATGGCCGACTACAACCCCTGGGCCGAACGGCTTGTGGACCACTACTGTCAATGCGTCGCGGAGGAACGCGACTACGGCGCCATGAACTGGGGCGACTGGTTCGGCGAACGACGCATCAACTGGGGCAACCACGAGTACGACACGGTCAATCAACTGCTCATCCAGTTCGCCCGCACCGGAGATCCAAAATACTTCCATATCGCCGACGCGGCGGCGCGGCATTCCACGGAGGTCGATGTCATCCACGCCGTCAACGCCGATCTGACCAAGCACTTTTCCGACAACTGGCCCGTGAAGGGATATCCACCCCGCCCCGGCATGGTGCACGAGCACTGCGTGGGCCACGTGGGTTCCTTCTACCCCGCCGAAACCGTGCGCAAGCTCCTGGTCGAGCATGGCGTCGGACACAACGACCACCCCTATCTCTGCCTCGACCCGTTCAATCTCGGCCACGTCTGGACCCAGGGCATAGTCAAGCACTACTTCCTCACCGGCGATCCATTCCTCAAGGAGACAGCGCAGCTCATCGGCGACAATCTCGCGCGACTGGTGGAGGACGGAGTCTTCAGCTTCGGCATCGACGACCCGCATTTTGGTCGGGTTGCGGGCTGGCCACTACTCGCCATGGCCGGCGCCTACGAACTCGAGTTCGACGACCGCTATCTCGCAGCCATGCGCAACCTGGTCGATCGCGCGCTGGAACGTCAGGATCCCTACAGCGGCGGCTGGCTCTACTCCCTCTATCCCGGCCACTGCCTCTGCACCACCCACAAGCATGTCGGCATCGCGGGCTTTATACTCTCCATCCTCGTCAACGGCCTCAGTCAGTACGCGCACCTCACGGGCGACGAGCGCATCCCCGAGGCAGTTGAACGCGCTGTCACATTCCTGATCAACGACACCTGGGATGATCATCGCTGCGGCTGGCGCTACACATCCTGCCCCGCAAGCTCGTTCACGGGACAGGCAGGTGTGACTGTCATGGCACTGGTCAACGCCGTGCGCCTCGCCGACAACCCCGATCACCTTCGCGTACTCCGCAAAGCCTGGGACACCAAGTTCCAACGACTCCTCGAAGAACACACCTCAGGCCCCGGACAAGGAAAATCCTTCACCGCAACCCTCCTCGGCTGCGCCGAAGCCGTCGGCCTCCTAGCCACACGAAACGCCACCACCACCGAATAGCTCGAGCCGTCGCCGACCGAGTCACCGGACTCCTAGTCACACAGGCAGAACCGCCAACCGACTGTCCCAACCCGATGATATCCATCGACCGGGCGGATGATGATGATTTTCAGCTAATTTCTTTGGAATATTTTTTGTCTGTGATATTCAAGAAACTTCTGATCTGGGATAAAACGCTTTGGCATTCTTATCTTCTTACCAGTAAATGCTGTTATAAGTTCTATACTTAGGGATCGTTTAATTATTATTC
>JAGLDW010001590.1 GCA_023145395.1 Lentisphaeria bacterium
AATGAACAGCAGCAAAATGTGAAGAACTTTTCGAGCGGACGCGAACTCCAGGGCGCGCACAAAAAGAAACCCGGCACCGTGGAGAAGCGGTGCCGGGCTGGGAAAGAGAGTGTGGTGTGTGCGACCTAGTGGTAGTCCATGGGCTTGGTCGACCAGGCGTTCAGCTTATTGTCGTTGCGTCCGATGAACTGCTGGACGTGTCCATCGACGAGAGCGATGTTGCGTCCACGCCTTCCCGCATGGGGAGAGGCGGCCCAGGCATGCCCGTACGCGAGCGTGCGGAAATGTCCGCGATCGACGGCCGGGTTGGTCGGCCAGTTGGCGGATTCTGCTAGCAGCACGGTTTCAGTGGGGTAGCGAATGATCGATAGTTTGAGAGGATCCACTCCACAGGGGCCGCGCGTCTGTCTGAAGAATCCGCAGGTCATGCCGTAGTGGCTGTCAGTGCCCCTGCTGTTTACTGTCGTTGTCCGGCTGGGACATTCGTACATGGCGTGATTGTCGGCGGGCGACATGTTCACGATGGCAAGACGGTCGGTCCAGAAGGTCCCGTTCGAAAGGTCGAGGACCTGCGGAAACTGTTCGTCGAAAGTGTCGGCGTAGAGCAGCATGCTCAGGGAAAGCTGCTTGAGCTGGTTGGTGCAGTTGATGGCCCGGGCTTTCTCCCTGGCTTGGGAGAGGGCGGGAAGTAGCATGGCAGCCAGGATTGCGATGATCGCAATCACCACGAGTAGCTCGATTAGAGTGAATTTCTTGCGTGATTCCATGGAGGCTTTTTCCTGTTTTGGGACGAGTTACACCGAAAGAGGCAATCCACTGAGCTAGTATTAGTATACCACGCCAGGGCAGTTGGACAAGGGCCACACGGGGTTCATATCTGGGGTGCTAACTCACATTTGAACTTTGTTTCGAGGCGGATTTGAGTGTGCAAGACACCGTCCTCACTCGACCGTTCCGAGGCATCTGCTCGTTGGCCTGGACGCCTTGGACAACCTTGGACGGAATCCGGCCCAGCGCCCGGGGTCGCCTGTGTGCTGATCCTCGGCCGGCTTGCCGAGCCCAGAGCCGCCCACCTGCCCCTTCTCGACGGGATCGTGCATCTGCTGCGCAAGCGAGGATGGAGACCGATCGTTGTCTTGATGTCTCTCTTTCAGTCCTGCCACTGCTTGCGATAGACTTGGTCCTCCTCGCTCGCAAAGTCTTCGAGGAGCATGAACATTCCACTTTCGATCAAGCGTCCACCGTTTGCCAGGTGGTCTACGAATGCACGGCGCAGGCTGGTATTACGCGGTGCCGTATTCACGTCGATCTCGTGTTTTCCGAACACGAAGAAAACGCCAGCCTGGTTGCTGGACGGGACGGGAAACAGGTACAGCTCACGCTGCCATTTCACCATGTTTGAATCGGCTCGGTAGATCTGCTCCAGCTGTGGATTGAGGATCCACGAATGAGTGGCGAACCCCACAAAGTGCGTATCCGGGAAATGGCGGGGGAAAAACTCGAGTGCCTGCCGCATCGAATCCTGGCAGCGATCCAGCGTCATGCTGCCGCCGGAGGGGATATGCACTTCGAGGATCATGTCGCCTGGTGACAGCGCCAGATCCCATTCGCTCAGGGGTAGCCTGAGTTCACGGTCCACGGCTTGCCCAAAAGGCGAGATGGGAGTTCCAACGACCTCGGTTGTGGTTTCAATCAGCCCTGCAGTCCAGCTGCCGGGAGAATCGGTTTGGGCAGCAAATCCTTCACAGTCGAACCGTTCGCCTGCCATGGCGAGGGCGATCAGCCTGCGGGATTGGCGGTGGCGGTACGCCTTGAGGTGCCCCCCGAATGGTTTGACCATATACTGATGTCGGCCAAGGCAGTACAAGTCACCTCTGACAAGATGGCGTAGCCAGGCGAGTGCGCTTGGCAGGATGCCGAAATGCCCGTCATGATGCTCTCGGTACATGGATAGTTTTTCGGTGTAGTCGCAGCATGAATCGCGACTGATCTTTTCGGGGATGCCAAGTCGCTCATGCACAGCCCGCATTCGAGAAACGGCTTCCAGAGCAATGAGAAGGTAGAATGCGCCGGATAAATCCCCCAGCCGCCGGTCGAGGAGGGGCCATCTTGCGACTTTTTCAGCTTCATATTCGAGGTGGTCCCAAAGCAGGCGCTGGCAATGCCAGGCCAGGTGGAGCAATTCTGGAGATGCAGCAATCTGGAGTGCCGCCTCGCGAAGCTCGCGATCCGCCTCCACCGGGAGCGACGCGAACTCCCGTGCCTCCGTGGCACTCTCCGGATCGAGGAACCGAGGCAGCTCAGCCGGAAAGGTGGCTACGGATTCAGCCCAATGTTCCGCTAGAGTGTCATCCCTCTCGATATTATCTCCGATGTATGTCAAGATGTCTTGCAGCTTCATGTGTCACTTCTCATGTTTTGAATGTGCAGTAGTTGCAGCCGGTTGGTTGGGAACTACACCTATTTCAGTCGTCTTGTCATCACTCGTTGCCGTCGCGGGCATAGCGTTTTAGAATGTCTTGCTGCACTTCCCTGCTCACCTTCGTGACCCGCCCAATCCCGGCGCAGCACATCCGCGAACTCGTCCAACATCAGGCGCTTTGAACACGATTCCTTGTGGGACGGCTGCACGGGCAATGCACGTGTTTCCTCGTTTTCTCTGCTTTTCGGTGGTCGGCCACCTACGTCATTTGCCCATACTTTCGGGCTGCGTCGAAGTAGGCTTGGATGTTTT
>JAGLDW010001591.1 GCA_023145395.1 Lentisphaeria bacterium
GTGGGATTGACCAGCAAGGCGCCCGCCCTGCGGATTCGCCCCATAGCCCCCGGGAAATTCAGAACGCGAACGAAATAATCCATGACCCAGTGCCTTTTCGCTCAAGTTCACCTTGCCTCGTCCGCGAGCCTTCACGCCATGAACCCGGCGAGAAAGAGCGGAATGCGCCCGCTGCCGGGCACGTCCGTATCGGCGAACACGAGTTTGCGGTCAATCTTGACTCCTTTGAACTGCTGGCGGCCTTTGCCCCGGCCGCCAACCTCCACGACGAGTTTGTCGGGCCCGCCGCGCACCAAAAAATCCGGCGTCTTTGCCCCGCGCGTACTCTTCAAATATCCGAAGTCATGACCGGCCTGGCGCAACATTTCGACAAAGAAATCCTCCCGCAACCCGCCGATGGCATCGTCCGGTTCCCGATACAAGAGGCGGCAGGGCGGCGCCATCAGAACCTTGGGTTCGCGGATCACGTTGGTGCCCTCCGGTAGAACGCGATGGAGGATGAACGCCTTCTCGAGGCAGTCGACATATTGTTCGGCCTTGTATTTCGTGATGCCGAGATTGCGTGACAGACTGGAGTAGTTGATGCCATCGATCCCGGCGCGCCCGACGAAGCGGAGCAATCGCCGGAGGTGCTCGAGTTCATCGATCCTGAGTCTCGCCACCAGGGGGATGTCACGGGCAATGACCTTCTCGATGATGTTCCGGAGAAAGGGGAACGGATCCGGTTCCTCAATCGCGAAAGGCAGCAAGCCGCCGCGAAGCAGGTAGTCGCCAAAAAAACGCCCCGCCCGGAGGTGCCCCGAGGTCCATGCCCCTCCAGCCAGATCCGCCAAGGGACAGACCGGCAGGATCTGGTCGTGCCTGAAAGCCAGGTATTCGCGGAACGAGAAATACGGAAGCTCCAGCAAACGCACACGACGGGACAGGTCGTGTGCCGAGGCGTGCATGGCCAGAGCAACCGAACTCGAGAACAGCACGCGCACATCCAGAAAATCATACAGCCGTTTCAGCAGGCCTGTGGCTTCCGCCAAAAAGTGCGCCTCATCGAGCAGGAATGTGTTGAACCCGTAGTGCTCCTTGAGCGTGCGGATGTCATCCCACAAATCACCGTCAGGTTCGAGTGTGTCGGCCGAGATGTAGCAGGCATCCTCGTGGGCCAGCGCATACTGC
>JAGLDW010001592.1 GCA_023145395.1 Lentisphaeria bacterium
CCTGGCCGGGGTGGTTGGGGTGGGGTTTGTGGGCTGCCTGCTCTGGATGAGGTATATGCAACCGACCGGGTCTCCGGTGGCCCAGGAGGAGGACCGGCCCGTGTTCGATACTTCCATCGAATCGACCCCGATTGCGGAATTCTTGAGGGACACGGAGGGGTTGAGGAAGCAAATGGACGACCTCGTGGGACGTTTCGATGCTGGAGAGGACGACGAGGAAATCCTGCGAGGCGGGGCGGCCAGCGTGGCAAGGCTGAAGGAGTGGCGGAAACGAATGCCCAAACCGGCCCCGGTGCATTTTGGCCGGAACCAGAATGTCAATGCCCTGGCAATCAAGGAGTTTGGATTCGTGGTTCTCATGGGACAGCGCCAGGACTACTCGAATTTCGGGATGTATTTTGTGAAGGAGGGCGACGGGTTGCGCCTTGATTGGGAGGCGAGCGAGGGGTTCAGCGAGGTGCTTCCGGGAGAAATTCCCGCGCTCACGGATCGCGAACCGCGCATGATGCGGGTATTGGTGAATGGATCGAACTTTTACACCGATCCCTACCCCCAGGAGCGCTATCAATGCTACACCTTGCAACACCGGGATCCGGTGGACTACGTCTGGGGGTTTGCGGAGCGGGGGAGCGAGGTGGACTTGCGCTTGAGAGAACGGGCCTTGCGGGCGGATTTGTGGGGGCGCGAGCACAGGGCGATCGTGAAAGTCCGCCGGGGGGGGGAAGGGAGCCGGCCGAACCAGGTGGAGGTGGTGGAGGTTTTGGCCCAGGAATGGATCGTGCCGTAGGATCTAGACCTCTCCGCGCTTGAATGGGGGAGGGAGATGGCGAATAATTGTTCGGGCGCGCGTGTGGCGGCTGCCTGTCTTGTCCCGTTTCAGCATGTCCAGCACCTCTCCAGCAGTATACCAATGTCCGTCCTGTGGGGCCTTGGAAAAGGTTGATCCAGATGCCGCCGGATCATTGGTGTGCGGGCAATGCGGTCATGAGTTCCGGCGGACGGTCCGGGTTGCTCCCCGGCACTCGGGACCGGGGGTGGAGAGCCGGGGGAAATTTGTCCAGCGCGACGTGGTTTCCCGCCGTCGTCTGGTGGGGCGCGACCAGGCGGTCCACCACGCCGAAATGTCCCCTCTGGCGGAACCGGATAAGATTGCCCCGGAGCGGGAGGAGCGGGAGAACGAGGAGGTGGTTTCGGATGATGGCCGGAAAAAGGTGATCCGCCGGCGCAAACG
>JAGLDW010001593.1 GCA_023145395.1 Lentisphaeria bacterium
CCCCAAGTCGTTCGTTATCTGGAGTCCTGCGTGCAAGGTGGGAGTAGATCGGTGTGGACGGCCATGCCGTCCAGATAACGAAAGGCGGGCATCCTCCCCCCGTCGGCGGCGTCCAAGAGGGCGTGGGCCATGGTCAATCCAAGATGCTGCTCTCCGACCCGCGCGCGAGATCCGTGATTCGCGTCTGGCGGAAAAGCGGATTGTCACCAGGCACGATCCGGCAGTACACGCGTTGGGTCGGTATCTTCCTGCGGTACTGCTCCTCCCAGTCGCGAGATTCCTGCGGTGAGTTAACACGAAAGGCGGCTGATCGTTTCGCGGATCAGTACGTCCGCGACCACTGTGTAGAGCGCAGGCCCTGCCAGGCCTCCGCACGGGGTGCGATCCGGGCGTGGGGGTGGGGGCTCGCCGCGCTGGGTGAGCAGATCCCAGAATGGGAGCCACCGAAGAAGCATGAGCGTAAGCTGTCACGGTCCCTTGCAGCATATCGAGAGTACCGGCTTCTTCAGTGCAATGTCACGTCAGGTTCGGTGTCGCGGGATCTCGACATTCTCTGTGACGTCCATCGCTTCCTACGCAAACGCAGGCGGACCCTACCCAAGATCCGTCTCACTGACATTGACGTCTATGTTCTCGAAGCGTGCCGACGCTACGCTCCGCGCACGGTGGACCGCGTATGCTGCGCGTTGCGAGCCTATCTGCGATTCCTGTACGCGATGGGTATCGTGCCCCATGACTTGGCACCCTGCGTCTCTGGACCTGCTGTCAAACGATCCGCTGTGCCTCCGCGTGCTCTGCCTTGGTCCGACGTACGGGCGATCCTGAAGAGCATCAACCGAAAGAGCCGCATCGGCTGTCGAGACTACGCTCTCCTTCTGACCATGGCGATGTACGGGTTTGGGGCCGCCGAAGTCTGTGGCTTGCAGATCGAGGACATCGACTGGAGCGCTGGTCTGCTTCACGTCCGGAGACCGAAGACCGGGCAACAGATCGTATTGCCCCTCCTCCCCGCGGTGGGCCAAGCGCTGCTGGCTTATCTAAGGCGGGCTCGCCCCACCGTGGGCGACTCACGCACGATCTTCCTGCAGGCGCGCGCGCCATACGAGCCGCTTTCCACATCTGGTGCCGTTCGACACATTCTCATGAAGTACGCACGCCTGGCTGGCGTGCGTGCGTCATTCTTGGGCAGCCATGCCCTCCGCCACAGCCATGCCACGCGACAGATCGAGATCGGAGCACAGCAGAAGGTCGTAGGTGACATCCTCGGACATCGCGATCCTTCGTCGACCTCGGTCTACGTTCGCGTCGCCGTATCACAGTTGCGCAGACTTGCTCTCCCGGTGCCCCGATGACACGACGTTTCCAGAGTCGCTTGGCGTCGGACCTTGAGCGGTTCCTTGTCTACAAGCGCACCCTGGGCTGCGCCTACCGACGCGCCGAGTTCACACTGCGGAGCTTCGATCGCTACGTCGCGACCCATGGATCGAAGCGAGGATCTCTGCACCTCGAGGACCTGCTGCGGGACTGGCTGAGCGGCAACGAGCGTCGAAAGCCCAATACTGTAGCTTCGTATCTTGCTCCGTTGCGCGCGTTCTGCCTGTACCTGAAGCGGACCGATCCTCAAGCGTTCGTTCCTAGCCCGAACTGGGCTCCCCTTCGATCCCAGGCCCCATTCATTCCTCACCCCCTCTCCCTGGCCGAGGTGCGAGATCTGCTCGCCGCCGCGGCGAGCCTGAAGGGCCCGGCCCTACGCGCACGCACCTGCCGGCTCTATGTACTCCTTCTCTACTGCACGGGACTGCGCCCAGGCGAAGCGGTTCGGTTGATGCTCCCTGATGTGGACATGCGCCAGAAGGTTTTCTTGATACGGGACAGTAAGGGCAAGACGCGGCTCGTACCGTTTCGCAGCGACCTCGCGGCTGAGATCCGCAGTTACCTACGCCATCGTCCCAACACTCCAAGAGTCGACACCACGCTTCTCGTGGACTTGAGTGGCCGTGCGTACAGCACAGCCCGAGCGTCAAACACGGTGCGCTACCTGCTCCGGCGCATCGGGCTCAAGCCAGCCCGAGGGCGGGTTGGGCCGCGCGCCACGGATCTCCGGCACACATTTGCTGTACACCGTCTCACGAGGTGGCAACGCGCTGGTGCTGATGTTCAGACCCGCCTCCCTTTGCTTTCGGCGTACATGGGGCACGACAACCTGCTGGGGACCGAGACGTACTTGCATGCGACGGCCGAACTTCTTGGTACAGCCTGTCATCGTTTCCACGCCCGGTTTCACGGTGCACGTCGTTCGCCATGACGGTCCTGCATCAGCAGTATCTGGCTGCACATCTTGGAACCTTCTTCCGCGACCATCTTCAGCAGACACGTGGCGTCAGCCCACATACGCTCCGGGCCTATGGGTACACGTTTAGGCTCTATCTAGCGTTTCTAGTCGACCGGACGGGGCGATCCGTGGAGCACCTCCGAATGGCGGACCTTGACGTGGACGGCGTAGTTGCCTTCCTCGCCCATCTCCAGAACGACCGGGGGAATTGTACATCCACGTGTAACCTGCGGCGTGCTGCCTTGCGCACGTTCTTCCGCTACATGATCCAACGGGCCCCCAGTCAGGCCGACCAGTACCGCCGGGTCCTGGCGCTCGCAGGGAAGAAGCGACGGCAACGACCGGCGACGTACCTCGAACCCGAGGAAGTGCGCGCCATTCTCATCCAACCCGATCAGAGGACAAGGGCGGGCCTCCGCGATCACGCACTGCTCCTGTACCTGTACAACACGGGGGCGCGCGTTGGCGAAGCGCTCGACCTACGCCTTGAGGACATCAAGTTCGAGCGACCTCCAAGGGTGCGAGTGCGTGGGAAGGGGGGACGAGAGAGAAACTGCCCCCTGTGGCGCGAAACTGCCAGAGCCCTACAACGCTTGGCATCCGCCCTCCCCCCGCCGGAGGGCGGGGTACTCTTCTGCAATCAGAGAGGGCAAGGCCTGACGCGTGACGGAGCGGCGTACATTCTCCGGAAGTACGTGGAACAGGCCGGCGAGAGCATGCCTTCCTTGGTGGGCCAGAACATCACACCCCATGTGCTGCGGCACAGTTGCGCTGTCGCGCTCTTGCAGGCAGGTGTTGATCTCACTGTAATCCGCGACTATCTCGGCCATGCAAGCGTGGCCACGACTTCCCGGTACGTAAGCGTGAACCTCGACATGAAGCGTCAGGCACTCAATCGCTTCTGGCAGCGGGCCGGTCTCGGCTTTACTCGGACGCAGACTTGGCGGCCCTCAAAGAATGATCTGAGCTTCCTCGCCGATCTCTGAAGACGAGGGATTATCTGGACCGTCGATTCCCAAGGCTCTCTCGTAAACCCAGTGATTCCCCTTGGATGCCGGGTACCTCGCCCTACTCCAGATAACGAACGACTTGGGG
>JAGLDW010001594.1 GCA_023145395.1 Lentisphaeria bacterium
CCCCTGGGCGGATGAAAGCGAGAGCAAACTTGCCCCCATGATCATGTCCGAACCCGATCCGGACACTGCTTGTGAATGGCTGGTGGACACCGGGGCTTCCCTACTGCTCTGCGGCCACTACCACGTCGATGAAGAGGAAGCCGAGTTGGGTGATGGCTTACTCCAGGGCTTCTGTGCCGGGACGGCTGGCGGGGTCGACGATCCGGACGACTTCAGGCGCTACCACGTGCTCAGGCTCGGCAAAAACGGGCGGGTCAAAATCAAGGACTACCCTTTTGAAATAGGAGAGTTGGATGAAATGGTGGAAGACCTTTGATCTGGCCATAATCCGTAGTCCCGCCCCGACAATCTCCTCCTATCGGAGTTCAATTACATGCAACAAGACATGGGCTCACACGGCGACCAGGACCTCGCGAGGCACGTTCACCAAAACGTTCCATGGACTTGCCAGGCTGCCGCGGGCACCCCACCTGCCGCGCGACCCGAGGTGAATCTTACTGTGGGGACGAATGATGGCGAGCAACTCGGCCCTGACGCTTTCCGGCATGCTCGACTTGTGAAGATCCAACAGGTAACCCAAGCGCTGCACCAGGGCGGATGAGCCCCAGCGACGCAGCAGCGCGAGGAGTTCATCCCAGGAGACCCGAGGTGCCGCACGCATCGCGATGCGAGAGACCTCGCCGATACCACCCGAATGCCGAGGATGATCAATCGCGTCGAGCAGCGCGCGCTCCAGGGTGGCCATCTGCACGGGGACACCAAGAACGCGAGCCTCGGTGAAGCCAAAAAACCGCCGCTCGGGCACATGCACGAAGACAAAGCGGTTCCCGCGAATTCTCTCGCCCACGCGGCGCTCTCGGCAGGCCACATAGACCTCCGAGAATCGCTGTTCCGTCAGGCCGTGATGGGTACAAGCCGTGCCGTAGGAAAAAAAGTAGGGCGAGACCAGCACGGCACCGACAGCGAGCGGATTGCTGTCCGCCACCCCTTCCCTGCCCCGGCTGGCCGGCACGAGTTGGAAGAGACCGGGTCGCAAACGGACGAGCCAGCCCTTCTTCACCAAACGGTGGGCCATATAGCGAGCGTAGCTCTCCGAAGCACCCAGCATCTCATGCAGGTCGACCAAGGTGACGGTCGTTTTCCCCTGCCACTCCAAGTCGAGGATAACCTTGGCCTCGTTTGCGGAAAGCGTTCTCTCCATGTCATCGCCTCCTCCGAAGCCTTCAGCGACCTTTGAGTTGCCAAATATTATATACAATTGCATTCTACTAACGTATCGGAGCACTTTGCAACCAATTGGTTGCAGAATTTCCACATCATTCGTGAAATACTAACGAATATCTATTTCTGCAAC
>JAGLDW010001595.1 GCA_023145395.1 Lentisphaeria bacterium
AGTCCATGGTGGCTGCGCCGTCATGGACTTCGCCCATCTTGTGAGAGCGCCCCGTGTAGAAGAGGATGCGCTCTGTGCACGTGGTCTTGCCCGCGTCGATATGCGCCATGATGCCGATGTTGCGCACGTTGTTCAGTGGTACTAGTCTGCTCATTGTCTGTCCTTGCACCTCGATGGAGGAAGAGCACGTCACAGTGCTCTCCCCTGGGAATAGGCGAATTGTGTCCGGAGATGACTTCTGATTTTCCCCGAATCGGCCTATGCACACCAAAAAATCCGAGCTGGCCAATATAGCCCGACTTCTGGTTTTTTGTATCTCGAAAGGAAGGATTTGGCAACCGGTCCATGCGTCGTGATGGGTGCCAGAACGCAAATGGGCGTCTTGCACCACTTTCGAGTCGCCGTCAGTGGCTCGGGACCTCCGGGGCCGAGGATGCCTTCCGGTCCGCTCGCGGTCCGTGACGTCCCGCACCACTTTCGAGTCGCCGTCAGTGGCTCGGGACCTTCGGGACCGAGGATCTGAGCAGAGCTGTCATTCCCAGCCCAGGGAGGCGAGCAGTCGGCTCTGTCGTGTGTGAAAAAAGTCCTCGATCCGTCGCCACATGGACACTTGCAGCAGGGGGGAGCGTCCAAGTGTGTGGTCGATGGCGCCGGCGGCGTAGCGGACGTCCTCCTCCTCAATGCGTGTCGCCCCGCGGGCGTGGCAACTCACGCTGGCGGCGCCGAGCATGAGCGGATAGACCAGATCCAACGCCTTCAAGCCGGTGAAGAACGGTTGGTGGTAGTAGGCGACTCCGAAGAACTGGTAGGCTTCCAGGCGCGAGACGATCAGTCTTCTCCAGCAGTCCCACACCGCATGTTCGGAGGCTTCCCGCGAGGCGCTGAAGACCGGCGCGCGGTGGATGGAGACATTGGGGTGCTCCCAGCCGAGTTTGCGCAGGGAGCCGAATCCGAAGACAATCTTGGTCATTTCGAGCATGCGGCCAACTCGGTTCCCCACGCTTGGATTGACGGCTTCCGTGTCTCTGCGGCACACGGTGGTGAGCCAGTGGCGGAACACGGCTCGGGCGAATGGCGAGAGGCGTTTCGCGCGCCGCTGCCGGGCCTCCGCCAACGCTTTCTCGCGTATGGTGGGAAGCATTTCGCGGATGGCTGGCGTGTCGTTGAGGAAGGCACGGGTCATCTCCAGACGGCAGACCATGCGGTGGAAGGCGAAGGCACGCTCTCCGGGACTGAGATCCTCGCTGCTCTCCACAATGCGGACCAACTCCTGCACGACCAGATCGATGGACTCGCGGTTGAGACCCTCCATCTCCTCCCGCGAGAAGCCGCCGCGAGTGCCCATTTCCCGCACCATTTTTTGAATGCTGGTCTGTTGCTTGGTGATGGGCGGACCGTGATTCTGCTGCACGGCTGGACAGTCCATGCGCACGACTGCCGAGACTTCGCCCCAGAATGTGGAGGCGATGTTGACGGGGTAGCCGCGGCAGGTCAGCGCCTTGCGCGCCAAGCCGAACTTCGCATGCATGCGGCAGAGCCCGTCCCGATCCAGATAGCAGCAGTCTCCATTCTGGCGCCGCGCGAAATATGCCTGCCCATTGATGCTGACGTGGAAGGGATCGGGAAGGTCCCGCTCGTTTCCCCAGCTGAGTTTCCCCAGGCGCTTCTTCTCCGCCTCGGACAACGCCACATAGAAGCGCCTGCAACACCGCCCGCACTGGACGCAGGAGTAGTTGAGGTTGCGGGCTATGTGTAGTTTCGGATCGGCCATCTACGCGGGTTCGATGGTGTCGAAACCGGTGAAGGGGCGAAGGACTTCCGGCACGACGACCGTGCCGTCTTCCTGCTGGAAGTTCTCCATGATGGCGCAGACGACCCGATCCGTCAGGCCCGTCGCCGAGATCGTGTGCGCGAAGCCCTTCTCCTTGCCGTGCTTGTAGCGGATATTCAGACGCCGGGTCTGGAAATCGGTCAGGTTCGTGTTCGATGTGACCTCGCGATAGCCACCATAGCCGGCGAACCAGGCTTCGATGTCGTATTTCTTGTAGCCGGGGGCGCCCATGTCGCCGACGCATACATTGACCACGCGGTAGGGCAGGCCGAGTTGCCGGAGTAGAAACTCCTCGTTCTCCTGGCAGATCTCATGGTACTTCGGGGATTCGTCTGGCAGGCAGAAGACGATTTGCTCGACCTTGTGGAACTGATGGACGCGGAAGATGCCGCGTGTCTCCTTGCCATAGCTTCCCGCCTCCGTGCGGAAGCAGGGGGTGAAGGAGGTGTAGCGGAGCGGCAGATTCGCGCCGTCGAGAGTCTCGTCCGCATGGTAGCCGACCAGCGTTTGCTCCGAGGTGCCGATCAGTGCGAGATCCTCGCCCTCGAGGTTGTAGGTCTGATCGGCGAAGAAGGGCAGGTAGCCCGTGCCGAACAGTGTGTTCCCCTTGGCGGCGCAGGGAGTCATGAACAGCGTGAAACCACGATCGACCAGCTCGCGCTGTCCCCAGAAGAACATGGCCTGCGCGAGCATGGCGCCCTTGCCCTTCCAATAATAGAAGCCGGACTGGGCGACCTTGGCGCCGCGGGCGGTGTCGATGATGTCGAGCAGCTCTCCGAGGCTCTGGTGGTCGCGGGGCTCGAAGGAGAATTCGGGTTTGTCCCCCTCGAAGCGCAGCAGCGCGTTGTCCTCGTCGCCATGTCCGTCGGGCACGGAGTCGTCGAGGAAATTGGGCAGCCAGGCCAGCCCCTCGTCCACGGCGGTCTTCAGCTCTCCCAGCCGGGCTTCCCGATCGGCGATCTGGACCTTGATCTCCTTGACCTGTCCGCGGGCTTCCGGGTTTTCCCGGCAGAGCTTGCTCAAGCGGTTGCGTTCGGCGCGAAGCGCCTCCGCCTCTTGGACGAGCCGGACGCATTCCTGGTCCTTGCGGTGCAGTTCGTCGATGTCCACGTCGCATCCTCGACGCTCGCAATTTGCCTTTACGAGATCGGGATTGCTTCTCAGAATGCGTATGTCGATCATGGGTTTTGCCTGTTTTTGGGTGTTTTCCACCGATGACCGATCACCGATCACCGATCACCAAT